>QZKB01000148.1 GCA_003599415.1 Ignavibacteriales bacterium
AATGAACATTGTAGAAAATATTGAGTATAAATTTTTAAAACTGTTTGGAAAGAAACCTTTAATTGTAAGGTCACCGGGACGTGTAAATCTGATTGGCGAACATACGGATTATAATGAAGGATTTGTCTTGCCCGCCGCCATTGATAAAGCAATTATCTTTGCAGTTGCTCCTCGGCCCGATAATCTTTGCAAGATTCATTCTGAAGATTTAAATGCCGATTATGAATTTGATGTAACAAACTTTTCTAAGGCAACTCATTCATGGCCGAATTACCTGCTTGGCGTAGTCCATCAGTTAAAAAAGAACGGATATAATTTCTCGGGATTTGAATGTGTCTTCGGCGGAGACATTCCTATTGGCGCCGGGTTATCTTCATCGGCTGCAATTGAAGCGGGACTTGGTTTTGCACTAAGCAAAATGTTTGATCTGAATGTGCCATCTATTGATATTGTTAAAATGGCTCAGCTTGCAGAACACGAGTTTGCCGGCGTAAGATGCGGAATTATGGATCAGTTCATAAATATCTTCGGCAAAAAAGATAAAGTACTTAAACTCGATTGCCGTTCTTTGGATTATGAATATTTTCCTTTCGAGATGAAGGATATAAAAATTGTTCTTTTCGATACGCATGTTAAACATTCGCTTGCTTCCGGGGAATACAATATTCGCCGCGGACAATGTGAAGAAGGCGTTAAACTTATTCAGAAGCATGATTCCTCAGTAAAAAGTCTACGTGATGTTCCGCTTCAATTATTGCTTGAACATAAGAATGAATTTGAACCGACTGTGTTCAAACGATGCCACTATGTAATTAAAGAAAATGAAAGATTGCTGAACGGTTGTGAAGACTTAAAGAAAAATGATTTTGATGCTTTCGGAAAATTAATGTATCAATCCCACGCCGGTTTGCGGGATGAATATGAAGTAAGCTGTAAAGAACTTGATGTTCTTGTTGATATTGTTTCCGGCAAATCAGATGTGCTTGGTGCCCGTATGATGGGCGGTGGCTTTGGCGGGTGTACAATTAATTTGGTTAAACAAAATTCAGTTGAAAATATTGTTGCTGAAGTTAAAGAAGAATACAAGAAAAAAGTTCAGCAGGAAGTAAAGGTTTATGTAACTTCAATTATGGGTGGAACTGAAGTGCTTAAATAGTATTTTATCAACGCCTGCTTGTTAAATTAAGCGGGCAATTTTTCCCACGGCAAATTTTATACTTTTGTATAAGGTGATTTATGAAACCCAAAATTTTACTCCTCTTTCTATTTGCTATTTCAATCCTCGCTTTTTCATCATGTAATAAAAGTTCAGAAAAAAAATCCTATAAAGTAATTGGCGTAACTCTTCTTAAGCGTGGAGATATTTTCTATCTCGATCTTGAAGAAGCGCTGAAAAAAGAAGCCGCTAAACTAAATTATGAAATCATTGTCACTTCAGCAGATTTTGATCTGGGCAAACAGATAGCCCAGATTGAAGATTTTATTTCACGCAAGGTTGATGCAATTGTTGTTTGCCCGGTTGATTCAAAAGGAATTGGACAGGGAATTATTGAAGCTAACAATGCAAACATTCCTGTTTTTACCGCAGACATTGCCGCGCAGGAAGGGAAGGTTGTTGCTCATATCGCATCTGATAATGTTGCCGGAGGAAGACTTGCCGGTGAGTATCTTGCTAAAGTTTTAAATGGAAAAGGTAAAGTTGCTGTTGTTAATCAACCGGCAATTACTTCTGTGTTGGACAGAGTTCAGGGTTTTAAAGAAGCAATTCAAAAATATCCCGAAATAATACTTGTTGCTGATGTTAATGGTCAGGGAGTTCGTGACCGTTCGCTTCAGGTTACCTCAGATGTTCTTCAATCTAATCCTGATCTGAACGGCATCTTTGGGATTAATGATGAATCGGCACTTGGCGCTCTTGATGCGGTTCAGCAGCTTAATAAAAAGGATGTTGCAATTGTTGGTTATGATGCAACTCCACCTGCTGCAGATGCAATTATGAAAGAGACATCACTTAAGGCTGATGTAATTCAAAAACCCGGACTGATTGGTGAAACAACAATTCAGAAAATAAAAGATTATTTTGAAGGGAAACAGGTTCCTGCTGTTGTTCCGGTCGCAGTTGGAATTGTTGACAAGGAATCATTGAGTAAGAATAAATAAAATTAATTGTATGTAATCGCATAATTTATTTTTGGATGACCCGATGGTGTCATTCCCCTGAAAGGGGGAATCTACTCGGGACATGCTTTTGGATTCCCTTTTTCACGGGAATGACAAAAACCAATTGGTCAATGCTACCAAATAAAACTTTGATATTTGTCTTATGTCTGCTTTGCTGCAAATGAAAAATATTTCCAAGACCTATCCCGGTGTGAAGGCCCTGGAAAATGTTAGTCTTGAATTAAAGACTGGTGAAGTTCATTGTCTTGTCGGAGAAAACGGAGCAGGCAAATCAACATTGATGAAAGTATTATCCGGCGCTATAAGTAAAGACTCCGGGCAAATTTTAATTGATGATATTGAAGTTCAGATAAACTCACCTTATGATTCACAGAAGCTCGGTATAGGAATGATCTATCAGGACTTCCGACTTGTACCTGAACTTAGTGCTGCTGAAAATATTGTTCTTGGTAACGAACCCGTTCTGAATAGGTTTTCTTTCATCAATAAAAGTAAGGCAAATCAAATTGCTGCCAATGCGCTTGTTCAGCTTGGTGAAACAATTGATCTCGATAATCCTGTAAAGAAGTTAAGTGTAGCTCAACGCCAGATGGTTGAAATTGCAAAAGCAATTTCAAAGAAGATAAAAATTCTTGTGATGGATGAACCGACCGCTTCTCTTACTAAAACAGAGACAGAAAAACTTTTTGCTGTAATTAAAAAATTAAAAAACGATGGTGTTGGCATTATTTATATCTCCCACCGGCTGGAAGAAATTTTTCTTATTGCAGACAGAATAACAATCCTGCGCGACGGCAAATTAATAAATACATGTCCTGCTGCAGAAGCAGACAGAAATAAACTTATTAAGTGGATGGTTGGACGTGAACTTGAAAATGAATATCCACGTATTGAATCCAAACCGGGCAGGGAAGTTCTTCGTGTTCAAAATTTAAATTCAGACCGGCTGAAGAAAATTAATTTTTCTCTTTCCACCGGAGAAGTACTTGGATTAGCAGGCTTGGTTGGCGCGGGCAGAAGCGACCTTGCAAATATTATCTTCGGTGCCGATAAAAAAAGTTCAGGGAAAATTTTTCTTGAAGGAGAAGAAGTAAATTTCAAGGATCCGCGGGATGCAATTGATAACGGAATTGCTCTTCTTACAGAAGACCGGAATCTTTATGGATTGATAATGCAGATGTCAATCAGGGAAAATATTTCAATCTCTAATTTGATCTCGCTGCTCAAAGGTCCGTTCATTCAGTATAAACAGGAAAATAAAGTTGCGAATGAATACTTAGATAAACTTAAAATAAAAGCGCCTTCAATTGAAACTAAAGTTGAAAGCTTAAGCGGAGGCAACAGGCAAAAAGTTGTTCTTGCCCGCTGGCTTTTTACAAATGCAAAAGTGATAATCTTTGATGAGCCTACAGTTGGAATTGACGTTGGAGTGAAGTTTGAAATTTATAATCTTATCAACAGGCTTGTTGAAGAAGGCATCGGGGTAATTGTTATTTCATCTGATATGCCTGAGCTTATCGGTATTTCCCACAGAATAATTGTAATGAGCAACGGTGAAATATCCGGCGAGCTTACTGGAGATAAAATTCAACAGGAAAATATTATGGAGCTGGCAGTAAGTAATTTATGAAAAAGTATCTATCAAAAGCTTTGTCAGAATATGGTGTTGGTGTCGCGCTAATTCTTGAAATAATTTTGTTCTCACAACTTTCACAATATTTCTTCACCGCAGATAATTTATTGAATGTTACTCTGCAAGTCTCAATCACCGCAATCATTGCGGTCGGAATGACATTCGTAATTTTAACCGGTGGAATCGATCTATCCGTTGGCTCGGTTGTGGCAGTTACAGGAATCATCGCTACGTCATTAATAAAATTTGATTTCTCTGCATCACCGTTTCTCCTTATCACCGTTTCCGTAATTGTTGCATTGGTATTTGGATTCTTAAGCGGCTCGGCTGCAGGTTTCTTCATAACAAAATTTAAAGTAACCCCGTTTATTATAACTCTTGCACTAATGACAGTGTGGCGCGGAGCAGCCTTTGTTTATACTGATGGCAGACCGGTTTGGGGATTACCTGAAATGTTCAGCGTGCTTGGCGGAGGAAGATTTATTGGAATACCAATTCCCACAATAATTATGATTATCATTTTTATTACAGCCCATATCGTTTTAACAAAAACAAGATTCGGCAGATATGTTTATGCCGTTGGAGGTAATGAAGAGGCTGCAAGACTGGTGGGAATTAAAACAAATAAAATTCTGATTACTGTTTACTCAATATGCGGATTGCTTTCTGCATTAAGCGGAATTCTGCTTGCATCAAGAATGAATTCCGGTCAGCCGAATGCAGGACAAATGTATGAGCTTGATGTAATTGCTGCCGTTGTAGTTGGTGGTACAAGTCTTAACGGTGGAAGGGGAACAATCCTGGGAACATTCTTTGGCGCAATGCTTATTGCAATTTTACGAAACGGACTTAACCTGTTAAATGTGAATTCGTACGTCCAGCAGGTTATTGTTGGAGTTGTAATTCTTCTTGCGGTTTTAATGGACAGAAAGAGGGGAAAATGAAAACCTTTTTAAGTGATATATTCATAATATTTCTTTCTTCTATCATAGTGATAGGGCAAATTAATAATGAGGTTAAAAATTACAGTCCATTGCAGGTTGGAAATGAATGGCAGTATTATAGCAAAAGTATGGGGGCTGATTATGTAGGTACATTTGGTGTTATTACAAAGAAAATAGTTGTTGATTCTCTAATTAATGGTGTCAAATATTTTAGATTTAAAGATGATAGTTACCGTTGGATCAGATATTCTTCTGAAGATAATAAAATGTATGTCAGGTGGCAGGAGACTGATAAAATAATTATGGATTTTAATTTATTTGATAAAGACACCTTTAATGTTTTCCAATATGGGTCTGGTGATGTAACCGCTTTGTTTCAAGTAGATACTTTAAATTTATTTGGTTCTGATGTTGAACTGAAAGGGCCATTAATTAAATGGCTTTATGGCTATTCAAAATATCTATATGCAAATAACATAGGTGAAGCGTATATAGAATGGTATTCATCTGATGGTCCTTGGGACAATTATTCCGAGAGAAAATTAATTCAGGCAAAAATATTTCAGGGCGATTCTGTTTATTATTATAAGGAAAATTATAAACCAGAAATTAGCCTGATACCCGTTAAGACAATTTCAGATGCTATTTTTAAACTTAATTTTAAAGTGGATCACTATTTTACAAGTTTTGTTTATCGGTACGGAGAAATATTAGATGGGGTAAACTTTATCGATACAGTATACCTGATAAACTATTATGCTAAAAACGATTCTACAATTTTATGTGCAAATATTCCGGCAATAAGAACACCCGCTACTATAGATTACACGGTTGAGAAAAAATTGAATCTAGAGTTGTTAAAACAAGGATATAAATTTTACTATAGGATTGTTGCAAGAGATGAAGGTTTATCTCCTAATATTTCCAACAATCCCGAAGATGGTTACTATTGTGTCGAATATGATTCAGCTTTTACTTTGATCGAAAGTAATAAAGGACAATACCCTGAACGTTTACAAATCAGTTGCTATCCGAATCCATTTAACTCGCAAACTAAAATATGTTTTTCATTACACAATAGGGAATTTGTTTCTTTGAAAGTTTTTGATGTTTTGGGAAATGAAATAATAGAATTAGTTAATGAAGAGAAAATGCCGGGTTTTTATGAAATTGTATTAGATGCAACTGACCTTGCTAGCGGAATCTATTTCAGTATTCTTTGCGCAGGGACAAAACTCTTCTCTCAAAAAATTCTGTTGATTAAATAAGGACTGAAGATGAAAACATTAAAGTTATTTTTATTATTGATCGCTCCTATTCTTATTTTAGCTCAGACACCTGTTGATAAAGCTTCGTCTCAGCTTGAGCAGCTTAGCGTTCTTTCTATAAATGATTGGAAGATGAGTGAGGGTTTAACCAAGATAAAAGTTACCGGCAATCCTGCTCAAAGAGATTTTGATGACTCTGAATGGAAAACAGTAAAGCTTGATGATCAATTCAGAATAGATTCCTGCTGGTTCAGAAAAGAATTTGTTATTCCTGAAAATTATCTTGGAAGAAAAGTAACCGGCAAAATTAAACTTCTCGTTTCTGTTGATGACTATGGCTATATGTACATCAATGGCGAAAACAAAGGCTACTTTCCATGGGACGGTGATTTTATTCTTTCTGATAATATAAAACCGGGTGATAAAGTTGTTATTGCAATTAAAGCAATAAATACTGGCGGACCGCTTCGCCTGATTCGTGCCCAGCTTGAACTTGAAAATGTGAAAGCTTTCCAGAATAAACTTCAGGGATTGGCACTAAGCTTACGAACAGGACAAAAACTTTTAAGCTTCGATACTTACCAGGAAAATTCCAACGCAAAGACCGATCCTAAAATTGATAAATCAACAGATAGTAAAGAAGAAAAAATAAAGCTCAACAATCTTTTGCAGGAACAGGCTTCCAAAATTGATTTTTCTAAAATTGAAAGCGGTGAACTTGAAGATTTTGAAAAGCAGGTTGATGAGATTAGAACAGCTTTGAAACCTGTTGGTGATTTTGCCAAAAGATTTACATTGTACTTTACTTCCAATGCTCATATTGATGCCGCATGGTTATGGCGCTCAAAAGAAACTATCGCAGTTTGCGAAAGAACATTCAGTTCCGTCTTTAATATAATGGAAGCAAAGCCTGATTTTACATATACGCAAAGCGCCGCCGCATATTACGATTGGATGGAAAAACTTTATCCTGATATTTACAATAAAATTAAAAGCAGGATTGCCGACAGCCGCTGGGAAGTTATTGGCGGAATGTGGATTGAACCGGACTGCAATCTTATTGACGGCGTAAGCTGGATGCATCAGACTTTATATGCAAAAAAATATTTTAAGGAAAAACTTGGACAGGATGTTAAGATTGGATGGAATCCCGATTCGTTCGGCTACAACTGGAATATGCCGATGTTCTATAAAAATGCCGGCATTGATGCTTTCATTACACAAAAGATAAGCTGGAACGAAACAAATGTTTTTCCATACAGAGTATTCTGGTGGCAATCTCCTGATGGCTCACAAATTCTAACTTACTTTCCATTTGATTACGGCAATTCAATTACACAGGTGTTTGATTTTATCGATTGGCTGAGACAGTTTGAATCAAATACCGGTTACAAAAAACTTATGGTGCTGTTCGGAGTTGGAGACCACGGCGGCGGACCTTCAATTGATATGATTGATAGAATTGAAAATCTCCGCACTCTCGATATTTTTCCCACGGTAGAATATGGAACCGCTTCAAACTATCTGAACTGGTTAAGAACAACCGATCTATCCAAACTTCCCGTATGGAAAAATGAATTGTATCTTGAATACCACCAGGGAACATTTACAACACAGGCAAAGAATAAAGAGTACAACCGTAAAAGCGAAGCTCTTCTTACTAATACGGAAAAGTTTTCTTCATTTACAAAACTGTTCGGGGCAAAAGATAATTCATCATTACTGGAAAATTCCTGGAAGACAACATTGTTTAATCAATTCCATGATATTCTTCCCGGTTCAAGCATAAGAGAAGTTTATATTGATGCTCTTGATGAATACAAACAGGCGGAGAGCGTTACTAATTTCGTATTAAAAAATTCTCTTAATGAAATCAACAAACAGATTAATACATCAGATATAAAAGATGGAATCCCTTTAACAGTATTTAATTCACTTAACTGGAACAGAAATGATATTGTTAAAGTCCAGCTTAAAGAAGGCGATAAGACTAAATATTATGTGTTTGATACAAACGGAAAAGAAATTCCAACCTGGGCATATCATAAAGATAATTTGACCAAAGAATTAATTTTTGTTGCCAAAGATGTTCCTGCACTTGGATATAAATCTTACGAGTTGAGAACGAAGAATGAAGAACGAAAGAATGAAATGGGAAAAGATGATCCGAAAGCAAATAAGAATCAGCTTGAGAATCAGTTCTTCAAAATTAATCTTGATCTGGAATCGGGCTGGATAAACAGCATTACAGATAAACGGAATGGAAAAGAAATTCTTAATGGCGCTGGTAATGAACTTCAGCTTCTTGAAGACAAACCGCGTAACTGGGACGCATGGAATGTTGGTCTTACAGGTGTTAAATATCCTTCTACTTTCAGAAAAGCTGAAGTGGTTGAAGACAATGATGTGCGTAAAGTAGTAAGACTTGAGCGTGATTATTTGCAGCCGGGAGTTAAAAAAGATTTTCCTACTGAGGATTTTCCTTCATCATTCTTTACACAGGATATAATTCTTTATAAGGAATTGGACAGGATTGATTTTAAAACCAACGTTGACTGGTGGGAAGAAAAGACAATGCTTAAAGTTGCCTTCCCGCTTTCATTCAGTGATTCGGTAGCAACTTATGAAATTCCATACGGATCAATTACACGCTCAACAGGAAATACCACAAGCATTGAGAAAGCCCAGTATGAAGTTCCTGCAATGCGCTGGGCAGATGTTTCTTCCGGAAATTATGGCGTAACCTTGCTTAATAATTCCAAGTACGGTTACGATATTAAAGGAAATGTGATGAGACTTTCACTGCTGCGTTCACCTAAATGGCCTGATCCAACGGCAGACAGAGGCAAACATTCTATTGAGTATTTTCTTTATCCTCATACGGGAAACTGGAAAGATGCAGATGTTGTAAAGAAAGGATATGAATTTAACAATCCTTTAATTGCTGTAATGAATGACGTTCACAAAGGTGAATTGCCTTTATCAAAATCATTCGTTCAGCTTAAGGCGGATAATTTAATACTAACACAGATTAAGAAAGCCGAAGATTCTGATGCCTGGATTGTTCAATGGTATGAAGCCGAAGGGCGTGATACAAACGCAAATTTATTTTTGCCATTTACTCCAAATAAAGTTTTTATCTCAAATTTCCTTGAGGAAGAAAAGGAACAATTATTCTTCGAGAAAAACCTCGTTACTGTTCCAACAAAGAAAAATTCGGTGGTTACTTTGAAAATCTATTTAAACAAATAATGTGCATTCAACTAAATAATAAAATTATTTCAAGGCTCTTTTACTGAGGTGTCTTCATGAATCTTCACATAATTGATCTGATAATTATTGCAATTTATATGCTTGCAATGATTTTACTTGGTTTGGTAATCCGTAAGCAGGCAACTAAGCATCCTGAGGCATATTACCTTGGCGACAGAAATATTCCCTGGTGGATGCTGGGTTTGTCTGGTTGTTCAAGTTATATTGATATCGGTGGTACAATGGCGCTGGTTGGTGCAATGTTTTATCTTGGCTTAAAGTCCATCTGGATGACTCATATTTTCTGGGGCTGGTTGATAATTTGTTTTTACATGGCGTTCCAGGGAAAATATATCCGCCGTTCCGGGGTTATGACTTTTGCCGAATGGAATGAAACCCGTTTCGGTGCAACTAAAGATGCAGAGCTTGCAAGAATATTTGCCGCTTCCTTTTTACTTATACTAATGATTTGCAACCTTATGTTTATGGCGGTAGGTACAGGAAAGTTTGCAGAAGAGTTTTTACCGTTCGGTAAAATTGAATCTACTGCAATTGTATTTGCAGTGGTTGGAATTTATGTAACTCTCGGCGGGTTCTTCGGAGTAATTCTTACAGACATCTTTCAGACTTTATTAATTTTTATCGGCGCAATTGTTTTAACAGTGATGGCATTTAATCTTGGTGGTAACAGTTTCATATTAACTAAAAATCCCGAATGGTATTCTCTCGCACCTTCCTGGCAGTTATGGAATGGATATATGAAAGAAGCAGCTCCGGCGTACCAGCATTTTAATATGTTCGGACCGGTAATGCTTGCAGGATTTTCATGGTTAATTTTCCGTGTGCTTGCCGGGCCAAATGTTTGGGACTTCCAGTTCTTCTTAACAACAAAAAGTCCGCGTGATGCTTCTCTTGCTGCCGGAATGTGGACTGTCGGTTATACTCTTCGCTGGATTATTGCATGTGCATTTCTTGCTCTTGGTATTTATTATTTTGGTGAACAGGCTGCCGTTAATCCTCAATCCTTTGATGCCGAAAAGATAATGCCTTTTGTTCTTAAAAAACTTCCGGTTGGTATGCAGGGTTTGTTTATGGCAGTGTTGCTTGCCGCTTTAATGTCTACTCTTAGTGCGATGATAAATGTTACAAGTTCTGTAGCAACAAATGATTTTCTTAAAAGATATTTTGCTACCAAGCTCACGCCAAAACAGGTTGTAAGATATGGACAGTATGCTTCTGTATTGGCAATTGTAATTGGTTTTGTAATGAGTCTTTTATTTACAGATATAATTACAGCCTGGGAAACGATGATATTTGTTGTGGTAACAATGATTCTTGTTCCTTCAACTTTCAGATGGCACTGGTGGCGTTTCAGTGCAAAAGCTTTTGTGTGGGGAATGGTTGCATCAACTGTAATCATTGCACTCCAGAAAATCTTTTTTGCTGATTGGTCAGCTGCTTTAACGCTTGCTGTTGATATTATCGGTTCGTTCATTGCAACATTGATTATTGGTTTCTTATTTGAACCAACGGATATGGAAGTGCTGGTAAAGTTTTATTCAAAAGTACGCCCGTTAGGATTCTGGAAACCCGTCCGTCTTGAAGCCGAAAAAAGAGGATTGGTCCCAATCGGAGATAAGATGCCTGCAATAGATGGATTGAATGGAATACTAACGATTTTCTTCCAGGTGTCGTTAGCATTAATTCCGTTTTATCTTATTCTCCAGTTCTGGGGAAATATGATGATGTGGATAGGAGTCTTCCTTGTTTTAGGAGTTGTTCTGTACTTTACCTGGTACAAGAATCTTCCTGCTAAGGATGAAGTATAGGTTGGGAATTAGAAATTTGAAAATTAGTAATTGGGAACAAGAACTTGGAAATAGGGAAGCCTGATTTTAAAGAGTATTAAGAAATTATAGGAAGTTAGTACAATAAGTAAATTTTTCTTTTTTATTAATGTGGGAATAGAAAATCGTTTATACAAAAAGAAGATCTATTTAACAAAGTGTGCAAACAATTATTTCTTGGTGTGTAAAATGAGTGAATTGGGAAAGGTAAACTATTTTACTGATTTGGAATGTTGGAAGTTATCCAGGCAACTAAGACAGGAGATTTATAAAATTATTCATCAGCTACCTGAAGAAGAAAAATATGCCCTGGGATTGCAAATGAGAAAAGCTTCTGTTTCTATAACTGCCAATATCGCAGAAGGATTTGGTAGATATCATTTTCAGGAGAATATTCAGTTTTGCAGAAATAGCCGTGGTTCACTTTATGAATCTCACGATCATCTAATTACATGTTATGATGAACATTATATTGACAAAACAAAATTTGATGATGTCACTAAGTTAATTGAGCCAGCAGCTAAATCATTAAATGGTTATTTAAGATGGCTGAATAAACAGAAAGATGAATTAAATAAATAAAAAAAATAAACAACAAAGATTCAATGAACTGGAAAATGTGAGCGGCTACTTGTGAATGAATAAATTCCAATTTCTAATTTCCATTTTCCAATTTCCAGTTTGAATGAGTATAACATGAGTACACCAAAGCTTCACTTAATCTGCAATGCACATCTGGATCCGGTATGGCAATGGCAATGGGAAGAAGGATGCGCAGAAGCTCTTTCTACTTTTAATACTGCAATTCAGATATTAAAAGAGAATGATGAACTTATCTTTAATCATAATGAAGCGGTTCTTTACAGGTGGGTTCAAAAATATAATCCTGCAATGTTTAAACAAATTCAAAAGCTTGTTGAGCAAGGACGATGGTGTATTAGCGGCGGCTGGCATCTTCAGCCGGATGTTAATCTGCCCGGTATCGAATCAATCATAAGAAATATAATAGAAGGAAAGAAATTCTTTAAAGAATATTTTGATGCCGAACCTAAAGTCGCTTATAACTTTGATTCGTTCGGTCACTCCGGCGGATTGCCCCAGGTGCTTAACCTTGCAGGTTATAAAATGTATGTTCATATGCGCCCGCATCACCCTGAATTAATTCTTCCTGCTTCAATTTATAAATGGCGCGGAGTTGATGGCTCGGAAATTTTGAGCTACAGAATTGAAGTTGGTCTTTATCATACTGAATATGAAAACATTGAACAAAGATTAAGTGAAGGTACCGAGCTTGCAATTAAACTTAACCGTGATGTTGCAGTATTCTGGGGAATAGGCGACCACGGCGGCGGCGCAACAAGAGAAGATTTGAAGAAAATAAATAATTTTAAAGAACACGAAAATAAGGTTGAGATTATCCATTCAACAACAGAAAAATTTTACGAGGCAATTCTTCCTTTAGCGAATGATGCTCCTGTTGTGGGAGGAGATCTGCAGAAAATATTTACCGGCTGTTATACATCATTATCCAGAGTAAAGCGCGGAGCAAATAAAGATCTTGCCCGGTTACTGCAGGCTGAAAAATTAGCAACCGCTGCTTGGTGGATTGGAAATCATAATTATCCAAATGAGAAATTTGAAGAACTCTGGCGGGATCATATCTTTAATGATTTTCATGATATTCTTCCAGGCAGCTGTATTGAACCGGCTGAAAACGATGCGCTCAATTTATATGGGAAGATTTCAGAAGAGTTGAAAAGAATAAATCTGAGATCTGCAGTTTCATTCAACGGTGATGATTACCAGGATCTTTATTTGCCTCTTACTGTTATGAATTCAAATGCTTCTCTCACCAATGTTCCTGTTGAAGCTGAGTGCATGATTTCTTATAGGCCTAAATGGGAAGGTAAATGGCATTTGAAATTATCCGACCTGAATGGGAATGAAATTATCTGCCAGGAAGAACAACCCGAAGCATTGCTGCCATTTAACGGCTGGCGAAGAAAAATTTCATTTGTTACAAATCTTCCATCCGTGGGAATTAAGAATTTTAAAATTGAAGCTGCACAGGGAGAAGTTAATCAGCAGGAAGTTAAACCGAAACTGACTTTTACGTTTGATAAAATAAAAGGTTTGGTTAATAGAATTATAATTAATCAAAACAATCTTCTTATTGGAAATTTGCTTGAACCAATTGTAGTAGATGATGAAGCGGATTCCTGGGGAACAAACTATAAAGGATATCACTCGGAGGCGGGAAGATTTTCTCTTGTTCCTGGCAACTTCAGAGTAATAGAAAAAGGTCCGGTCAGAACTATAACAGAGTCAATCCTTGAATTCAATAAAAGTAAAATTGTTATTAACGTAATTGGTTATGCAGAAATAGATATACTTGAATTCAGAATAAGAGTTCACTGGAATGAAGAAAGAAAAAGACTGAAGCTGTCTGTACCCACCATTTTTGATGATGAAAAAATTCTATGCGAAGTTCCGGGCGGAGCAATTGAAAGAGTTGCAGATGGTGAAGAACAGGTGAATGGAAGATGGCTGATGGTTAGTGGAAAATTGGATAATGAAAATGCAGGCTTAGCCCTTGTTCATAATGGGCAGCATGGATTTGATTTTAAAAACGGGGAGATTAAACTCTCTGTTCTTCGAAGCGCAGCATATTGCCACGAACAGGGATTTAAAATTGAAGAATTCCCGTATAGAAAATTCAGCGATATTGGTGTGCACGATATTCACCTGATTATTAAAGCCGGCGCAAAGGATGAGGTGTTGAACTCATTGCCGGGCCTGGCAGAATTTGTATCTGTTCCGCCAATTGCTTATTCACATCTGCCTGTTGGAAAAGCTGCATTAGAAGAAAATCTGGTTAGTGTTTCGAACCCGGCTGTTCAGGTATTAGCAGCAAAAAAATCTTTTGAGAACGAAGCTCTTATTTTAAGATTACAGAATTCATTAAATCAATTATGTGATGCTGAAATAGAATTGAAATTACCGGCGATTAAATTTAATCTTACACTTAAACCCTATGAGATAAAAACTATTTGTATAACTAAAGATGGTAACTGGAAAGAAGTAAATATTATAACGGAGGAGTAACATAATGAAAACTGGGAAATGGAAAATGGGAAATGGAAATCCGGGAAAATTTGAAATAAGCTTTGTTTATGAAAATAAGATGAAATTTATTGTGTCTGTTTTTTTTATCTCATTTATCCTTTTAGGAATTTCATTAAGAGCACAGGAAATAATTAATCTTCCTGATAACAGCTGGCGCTTATGGTGCGATACCTCTGCTCAATGGCAGAATGATAAATTACATTTGCCGGGAGAATTTGTTGTCGATAATCTTCCCGTTAATCCTCCCACCGGCGGATGGAATGTTCTGAATGAACAGCAGGGAATACCTGTTAACCTTCCCACAACAGTTGAAGAACATTTCTGGGGAAAATTCGGATTCAAACCTTATACTGAAGATGATTATTGGTTCGGCAGGGAAGATACACAAGTTAAGAATGGAAATTACATCGGCGTTTCATGGTGGTGGACTTACATTGATGTGCCTGAATCTTTTGATGATAAAATCGCAAAACTTTTTATACGTGGAGCAAGATTACGTGCAGAAGTATATCTGAATGAAAAACTTGTCGGCTATAATATTCTAAATGAAGTATCCTTTGCCTGTAATGTTACAGATGCAATTGTTCCCGGTGAGAAAAATATTCTTGCTATTAGAATAACTAATCCCGGCGGCAGGTTAGATTGGGTTGATACGCGTCTTCAGGAATGGGGCGATTATAAGTTTCAGAAAAGCCATGGTTTTGGCGGATTGGACAGGGGAATTACATTAACGTCTCACAACCCTGTATTTATTGATGAATTTTATGTCTTGAATAATCCTGAAATTACGAAAGTAACAGGGCATGCAAAAATTAAAAACTTAAGCGGAAAAGATTTTAACGGAAAAATTCAGTTCGAAGTATTTGATCCCGCCAAACCCGAAAAGATTTTAACCACTGCCGAATTGAATATTAAGGTTACTAAAGATGAACAGATTGAATTTGCCAGAGATATAACTTATGATAAAGCAGAATTGTGGAGCGATAAAAATCCAAAGCTGTACAAGGTAAAAGCGAAATTAATTTCCGGCAAAAGTGTTCTTGATGAAAGTGAAAAAACTTTCGGCTTTCGTTGGTTCTGCGCTGATGGTATTAATTCCAATGCTGTGCTAAGATTAAACAGTAACAGAATAAGATTAGTCTCTGCAATCTCATGGGGCTTCTGGGGCTATAATGGGTTATTTCCTACTCCTGAACTTGCAGAGAAAGAAGTAAAATCAGCAAAACAGCTCGGACTTAATTGTATTCAATTCCATCGGAATGCTGGTAAGGCAGAAGTGTTGGATAAGCAGGACGAACTTGGTCTGTTAAGATATATGGAACCGGGCGGCGGTCAGGCAGCACTCGGAGAAAAATTTTCTATGTATGCAAAATCTCCTACAGAAAAAATTGATGCATCAGGTAAAAACGGAGAACCGCAGACATTTACAGAAAAATATACTGAAGAAAAAATTCTTCAGATGATAAGAGATCATAGAAGTCATCCTTCTTTAATTATCTATTGTGTTCAAAATGAAATCAATCCTGATCTAAAGAATCCACGCGTTTTCAATCTGATTAAGAAAATGCACAAGGAAGATCCAAGCAGGGTTGTAATTCTTAAGTCGGGTATTCCTCCGAACAACCAGGTTTGGATGCAGCCTTATGATGAAAAAGTTTATTATGATACCGGCGACGGCTTCAGCGGCTGGTGGGACCAGCATACCGTTGGCGGACCGGGCGTTTGGCGCGATAATATGTACAAAGGTCCAAATGATTTTACTCATCGATCTGAAAACAAAAAAGAAATTGTAACATGGGGAGAAATGCTGGGCGCGGCTGTTCCGGATAATCATCCTTTGATGATTCAGCAGATTAAAGATCACGGTACAAGCTATGATCTTCAGGAGCATCAGCAGGTGCTTGAAGCGTATGATAAATTTTTAGACAAATGGAATTTCAGAAATGCATTTAAAACTTCTTCAGACTTGTTTAAGGAAATCGGGAATAAGAGTTACGATTTCTGGGGTCGTGTTATTGAAACAGCAAAACTTTCTGATGAAAATGATTTTCTTGTAATCAGCGGATGGGAATCAACTGCAATTGAAAACCATTCCGGATTGCTCGATAATCTTCGTAACTTCAAAGGTGATACTGAATTAATTAGCTCCAGATTGGCTCAGGTTAAACCGGTCTTAAAGTTTCGCAATCTTATCCTTCCGAAAGGAGAAAAAGCTACTTATGATATTTACTGGCTGAATGAATTGAGCAAGCCGATAGGTGCGAGACTATATTTATATATGACTGATCCTTCAGGCATGCGGTTAGCAATTGATACGGTAAATGTACTTGATTTTCAGAAAGACCAGTTTGCTTATAAAATTGCAATGGATTGTAAAACTCCAATTCTTGATAAAGCCGGGAAATATTATTTCAGGTTTCAGCGCGGCGCAGATACAACAATGTACACCGAAGATGAAATTCTTGTGGTTGATCCGGCTTCAACCGGAAAACTTCCCCAGCTAGTTGGAGTAATAAGTAACGATGCTAAGTTTGTTAATGCAATCGACTCATTACCAAACGTTAATGCAGAAAAATATTCCCCTTCAAAAAAATATGATGCTGCAATAATTACCACACGGTTAAAATACGGTTGGCGGTCTGAAGTGGATTCATCTGTAGAAATAGAAAATACTGACGACGATGTTTTATTCCATACTGAAAGCTGGGGATACTGGGAAAATCTTGAATATGTTTTTGAGAATCTTCCAAAGGGAAAAGCCAAAGTTACTTTACGTTTTGCTGAAGTAACACTAAGCAAGCCTAAAGCGAGAATATTTGATGTTGCAATCAATGGTGATACAGTACTTAAGAACTTTGATGTTTTTGAAGAAGCGGGAGGCAGAAATAAAGCAATCGATAAAGTATTTACAGTTGACGTTACTGATGGTATGATTAAGATTATTGTACCTAAGCTTACTACAAATTACGGCAAGTTCAGTGCAATAAAAATTGAAGCAGGTGATTCTGTAATTGCAATCAACTGCGGAGGAAAACCTTACAAAGATAAAAATGGCCTGGTGTGGAAATCATACGAAGCAAAGTTGAATCTTGATAATGAAATTCTTGATAAAGTAAAAAGCGGAATGCCGCTTCTTGTATTGCCGGAAGGCGAGGAAGCCTCTCTTGCTTATGGCAAAAAATTAGGTGATGCAGGTGCCTTTAATTTTTATGGTCATGTTGGAGCAACGCGTGCGCCCTGGATGGGCTCATGGTACTTTGTGAGAGAACACCCTGTGTACGAAGGTCTTCCTGTTAACTGTGCGATGAGCAGCTATTATCAGGCACCGGTCGATGGTTCAGATGGAATTCTGCTTGACGGTGAAAACGTAGAAGTGTTTGCCGGTTACGGAAGAGACCACGATACAAATATCGGAGCCGCAAGTTTTTCATCTAAACTTGGTGATGGTAAAATTTTATTCCATACAATTCCGGGAATTGTCTCGGGATTAAAAGGAAATCCTGACGGCATTCAGCCTGTAATTCTCAAAAAACTTTTATTGAATTCATTTAGTTACTTGGTAAAGTAAATACAATTAGAAACAATATGAATAATATTTCCAGGCGGGAATTTGTTAAAACATCTGCGTTAAGCGGAGCCGGATTTTTTATCTTTCCTTCTCTTAAGAAGGAAGGAAAGAAAGAAATTCTTCTTCCGGAACAAATTGATGACATAAAAATATCATCTCAGCAATATCTTGATCTGGCACCCGCCGAATGGATATGGTATCCCTCCGAAAGAACTTTACAGAATACGATGATTCTTTTCAGGAAGAAAATTGTAATAACAAAAAAAATTAGATCCGCTTCCGGCTGGATACTTGCAGACAGCAGGTATGTGTTTTATGTAAATGAAAAGAGAATTCAATTCGGTCCCGCACCATCGGACCCGCGATGGATAGAGGTTGACCCGCTTGAGCTTACAAATAATTTAACTTCCGGTGAAAATGTTTTGGGTGCGCAGGTTTTGTTTTACGGAAGCGGGGACGGTACATCACCAATTGGCAAACCCGGTTTCCTGTTCTATCTTAAAATTGAATTTGAAGATGGGACTAATGAAATAGTTGTTTCTAATGGAGAATGGAAATCTTACCTGCCTAAAAGCTGGAAAGCAGGCCAGTATAAAAGATGGTACCTGCGTTCTTTCCAGGAAGAATTTGATGCAAGAAAATTTCCTTACGGCTGGCTGAACAAATCATTCCGGGAAAATAATGATTGGCTTGCAGCAATGAAGTTAGATTGCCCGCCCGATAAACCTTCGATCTGTTCTTATTATTATGAATATCTTTATGAAACCTGGGGGGACAGGAAAATTAGTTATTTAACTCCGCGCAGTATTCCATTGATGAATGAAGAAACAGTTTCGGGTTTTAAACTTGCAGAAGCATATCAGATTTTATGGAATAGGCAGCCGGAAGAATACTTTGATTTTCTTGTCCCGGATTCTTTTACCAGGGGGAAAGAAGTTTCTGTAAATAAAGTTCAGGACGAATTTCAACTTACTTTAAATGAAAATGAAGCTGCAGTCCTGACCTTTGAACTTGATGAGCAGGTAGTGGGCTGGCCTAAGTTTACTGTAGATGCGCCTGAAGGAACAATAATAGAAATGATGGTGCACGAGGCACATAAAGCCAGCGGACCTGTGCTGTTGAATTCGCATTTTAATTCCTGGACCAGATTTATTTGTAAGGAAGGAGTTAACAATTTCTCTGTCTTTGATTTTGAAAGCTTCCGATGGATTCAATTACATATAAGGAATGGCGGAGGAAAAATTACTTTAAGCAATCTTAATGTGATAAGAAGAGTTTATCCATGGCAGAACAAACATAATATTATTCTTTATGATGCAGCGTTGCAAAAATTAATGGATGCCTGCGTAAACACGTTAAAAAATTCTGCACAGGAAACAATAGTTGATGGTATGGCCCGCGAACGCCAGCAATATAGTGGAGACGGCGGTCATCAGCTTCATGCCCTCTACTATTCTTTCGGTGAAACGAAACAACAAGCGAGGTTTATAAAAACATTTTCTCAGGGGCAAACTCCCGATGGATATTTTCTTGATTGCTGGCCTGCTTATGATCGTCTTGCAAGATTAATGGAAAGACAGCTTCAGCTTACAGACTGGGGACCACTGTTAGATCATGGAATAGGTTTTAATTTTGATTGCTACTACTATTATCTGTATACAGGAAATCTGGAAGCTCTTGAAGAAGCATTTCCAAGATTGATTAAATTCTTCTACTATCTTAAAAGTATTATTCGTGAAGACGGACTTCTGCCTGTGGAAAATACAGGATTGCCAAGTGTGTGGATTGATCATGAGGCTTTCAGGCAGCAAAGACATAAACAATGCTCTTTCAATCTTTATGCTTCAGCTATGATGTTGAATGCGCTTGCCCCTCTTTGCCATTCATTTAAGAAATTTAAAATTGAGGAAGATGTAAAACAGATAGGTAAGAACATCCTGAACGCAGCAGTAAAAAAATTCTGGAGTGATGACAAAAAGTTATTCGTTGATAATCTTCCATGGCTTCAGGAGGAGAATGAAATCAGATTATCGGACAGAACTCTTGCCACCGCAATTCTTTTTGATCAATGTCCGGGTGCTGATAGTAACTCAATAAAAACTTTGGCTGATGCACCTGAAGAATTAGGAGTCTCTTATCCTCCCAATGCAATATGGAGATACTGGGCATTGGCTAAATCAGGAAAGATGGAAGTTGTTGTAGATGATTTCAGAAAAAGATGGGCAACGATGGATTCGGTTCTTTTAAATAATACTATTCAGGAAGGATGGAAATCTTTACCTGATAACTGGTCGCAATGGAGCCATTGCGGAGTCGTTCCTTTAATAATTTTATTTCAAGGTATTGCGGGAATTATGCCGCTTGAACCGGGATTTAATTCATATAAGATTTATCCCCAGCTTGCGGATTTGGGAAAACTTGAACTTACTGCTTATACAGTGAAAGGTAGGATAGAGTTTTCTTCTGTGGGAAAATATGGTAACCGAGAATTAAAAATAAAAACACTTCCGAATGCAAAAGGTGAGCTTATAATATCAGATAAAGAAAAAACCGATCTGCCGGTTATACGAAGATTTGAAAATAAAATAGCCTGCGCTTTACCGGAAAATAAGGAAGTGAAAATTTCCTTAAACTTTACGTGATTACTTAAAAGAAAAATAAATCTTAATATGCAGATTAATAGAAATGATTGTATTTTGCCGACAATAAAATTTAACAGATGAGAATGCGCCCGGATATTAAGACTTTTCTTACAACATTAAAACGCGGCAAAGGGAATCATATTCCTCTCTGCGAACTTGGTGTTCATCCTATCATAAAAGAAAAACTTATCGGTAGACCGGTGAAAGAACTTAAAGATGATATTGAGTTCTGGTACAAAGCCGGTTATGATTATATCAAACTTCAGCCGGTTGCTGATTTTAATCCTGCAGGAATTGGTTTATCAAATAATGTTACTTTCAACCAGGATGGTACAGTATTCAGAAAATGGGCATCAGAAAATCATGGTGTAATTTCAAATTTTGATGATTTTGAGAATTATGTGTTCCCAACGAAAGAAGATTTTAGTTATGAAAAATTTGATAAAGTAAAACCGGTGCTTCCCCACGGAATGGGAGTGGTTGGTCAGTATGGAGATATTTTTACAATGACCTGGGAAATGATGGGCTTTGAAACTTTCTCGATTAGCCTTTTTGAAAATCCTGATCTGATAGAAGTTCTTAATAATAAAGTCGGTGAATTGGTTTACAGTATGTTTGAGAATATGGCTCCTCACCCCAATGTTGATGCTCTTTGGTATAGCGATGATATTGCGTATACAAATGGTCTGCTTGTTTCTCCTGCTGTTCTTGATCAATTCTTTTTCCCGTGGCTAAAGAAAATCGGAGACCTTGCAAGAAAATATAACAAGCCGCTTATTTACCATACCGATGGAATTTTGTACGATGTTTTTGATAAAATTATAGATTGCGGGGTTGATGCAATTCATCCAATTGAACCGAAAGCGATGGACATTGCAGAAGTTAAAAAACAATATGGTGATAAACTTTGTGTAATCGGCAATATAGATGTTGATTTACTTTCGAGGGGAACTGTTGATGAAGTAAAGGAACAAATCATATTAAATATTGAAAAGGTTGGAATGAACGGCGGGTACTGCATTGGCTCGGGTAATTCTATTCCGGAGTATGTTAAATATGAAAATTATATTGCAATGCTGGAAATAATAAATGAGAATTACTGACGGGTTTTAGATTTTCTTAATTGCTCAAATTAAAAACCATTTATATTCTTTAACTAATTGAGGGTGTCATGAAATATTTAAGCTGTGTTCTGCTTTTTACGACTTTACTTTTAGTATCTAGCTGCAAGGATAATTCAACTGAAGCAACTGATGAATTCAGTAATGTATTAACATTAGGAACCGGACTTAATCCGCAAAATTTATTTCAACTTACTGGGGAAGGTACTGCTTTTACAAAGAACACTCCTATATTTTTCAGGTTGGAAAGCAAAGATGATATGGCTGGTTCAACAGTCAGGATAAAAATTGAATTAAAAACAAATGGTACTTATGGTGAAAATAAATCATTTGATTTTCCTAATCCTCAGAGTTACGGACATATTCTGCTTTCCTCGTTTACTTTAGATGCGGCTGGTAGTTACAGGGCAACAGGAATTTTAGTTACCGGAAATAAAACCCTTGCCACAAAGGAGTTTGTTGTTAATTAGAATTTTGTAATATAAATAATGCATCTTGTATGAAAATTTTTTGTTTTAAGCAATGACATCTAAAGAACGAATTAAAAATATTATTAATCGAAAACAGGCAGACCGTTGTGGATTCTGGCTTGGCAATCCGCATCCAGATACCTGGCCAATACTCCATAAATATTTCGGCACTAACACAGAAGAAGAACTTCGCATAAAACTTAATGACGATTTCAGATGGATTACTCCGCAGTATATGGATTCTACTTACCGGCATCCCGAAGGTAAAGGTATATTTGATATATGGAAACACAAGAAAAGTCATAACCAGGAAGGGCCGCTTGCAAATTGCGGGAGAGTTGAAGAAGTAGATGAATATGACTGGCCGGAATTAAAATATTTAGATTTTAAAGAGTGCCTTGCTGTTTTGAAAAGTTCGGGAAGTTATTATATTGCAAGTGGATTTTGGGTGCCTTTCTTTCATGACATAATAGATTTGTTTGGAATGGAGAATTACTTCCTTAAGATGTACACTAATCCAGACATTATTCACAGGGTAACGGAAAAAGTTTGTTCATTCTATTTGGAAGCTAATAAAAAATTCTTTGATGAAGCGGGTAATCTTGTTGATGCCTATTTCTTTGGTAATGATTTCGGAACACAAACGGGTTTGATTTTAAATCCTGTACAGTTTGATGAATTCATTTTACCATGGTTTAATAAGTTTGTCCTTCAGGCTCATAGTTTTGGATACCAGCTTATTCTGCATTCTTGCGGTTCGGTCTTTAATGTAATTCAAAAATTAATTGATGCGGGAGTTGATTGCCTTCATCCTTTACAGGCAAAAGCAAAAGATATGGACGCAGAAACATTGGCTGACCGGTTTAAAGGAAAAATTACTTTTATGGGTGGAATCGATACACAGGAACTGCTTGTTAACGGAACGCCTGCTCAGGTTAAGAACGAAGTTAAAAGAATTATAAATATACTTGGACCAGACCTCATCGTAAGTCCAAGTCACGAAGCATTATTACCGAATATTCCACCGCAAAATGTTGCCGCAATGGCAGAAGCGGTTTTGGAAACTTGAATTAATTTTAAGGATGATTATGAAATCTCTTCTTACTCTTCTTCTCTTTACCGCATATGTGTTTGCACAGGTTAATATTTTGCCAAGACCCGAACATCCAAGACCCCAGTTCGAAAGAAGCGACTGGATAAATTTAAATGGAGAATGGACTTACTCATTTGATTTTGGAAATTCAGGTCGTGATAAAAACTGGATGAGCAAAGAAAAATTTGACGGGAAAATTATTGTTCCTTTCTGCCCGGAAAGTAAATTATCCGGTGTTGAGTATAAAGATTTTATTGAGCATATGTGGTACCAGAGAACATTAGACATTCCTGCTAACTGGAATGGGAAGAGAATCATTTTGAATTTTGGAGCGGTTGATTATGAAAGTGAAGTCTATATTGATGGCAAATCTGTTGGTGTTCATTATGGAGGAACGTCATCATTCGGATATGATATTACCCGTTATGTGGCTGCGGGTAAAACACATAACCTGGTCGTAAGAATTGCTGACGATAGTCGAAACGGCGAGCAGCCCTCAGGCAAACAATGCTATGCTTATAATTCTGAAGGATGTTTCTATACGCGTACAACAGGAATCTGGCAGACAGTCTGGCTCGAAGCTGTAAACCAGTTCGGACTAAAAGATTGTTATATTATACCGGATCTTGATAATAACCAGTTCAATTTTATTCCACGATTTTATGAAATGAAACAGGGATTAAAACTTAGAATCACTTTGTCTAACGGACAGGAAAAAGTCGCTCAGACTTCAGCATCTGTTTCAAGTGGAAATATGATAAGTGTTCAGGTAAAAAATCCAGTTACCTGGTCACCTGAGAATCCTTTCCTGTATAATATTTTATTAGAAATAATTGATCCTTCCGGAAATGTTTTGGATAAAGTGAGCAGTTACTCCGGGATGAGGAAGGTTCATATTGAGGGAAATAAAATTTATTTAAATAACAAACCATATTACCTGCGTTTTGTGTTAGACCAGGGATTTTATTCTGATGGAATCTGGACGGCGCCTACAGATGAAGCATTGAAGCATGATATAGAGTTATCTATGAATGCAGGTTTTAACGGTGCCCGGCTGCATCAGAAAGTTTTTGAAGAAAGATTCCATTACTGGGCAGATAAACTTGGTTATCTCACCTGGGGTGAATCTTCAAGCTGGGGATGTAACACCAATAAAGTTGAAGCGGCAAGAAATTTTTTAAGCGAATGGGAAGAGATTGTTGTAAGAGACAGGAATCATCCTTCAATTATTACCTGGACTCCATTCAATGAAACATGGGAAAGATCCGAGAGCGATGGCAAACAACATAACAGGTTTCTTACGGATGCATATAAACTTACTCACAACCTGGACTATACAAGACCGGTTCATGATGTAAGCGGAAATTACCACGTCAAAACAGATATCTGGACGGTTCATTTGTATGACCAGGATCCGGAGAAGTTGAAACAAAATTTAACTGTTGATCCTGAAAAAGGTGTTTATAGAAATAACCCTAAATATGAAGTTGAATATACCGGCCAGCCATATCTTGTTGATGAGTACGGCGGAATTAAATGGATTGCAGGAAACGCATTTGCTCAAAACTCATGGGGCTATGGAACCGGACCAAAAACTTTGGATGAGTTCTACAACAGACTTGATGCGCTGACAAATGTCATTCTAAATTTCGACCACATAGTGGGTTATTGTTATACACAGCTTACCGATATTGAGCAGGAGCAAAATGGAATTTATAACTACGACAGGTCGGAAAAATTCGATATGGCAAAAATTAAAAACATATTCGGCAGATCAAAAGAAATAAAGTAATAAATGTTTTTTATATAATTGGAGAGGCTAATGTACCAGGAAATTAATAGCTCAGTCTTTAGTTTGCCAAAGGCATTGCTAAAGCTTGGAAATTATTCACGTGGTGAGTCCGATGATTTGATTCAACAGGGAAAAGTTACCGTAAACCAAAAAGTTGTTAAGGAAACGAATACAAGGGTGAACCTTATTACGGATGTAATAAAAGTTGATGGGCATACCGTCGAACATAAAGATAAAGTTTATATTATGCTGAATAAACCAAGCGGAGTTATTACAACGGCATCAGATGATATCAGGAGAGAAACTGTTTACGATTATTTAAAAGATGACCGGATGCCCTGGGTTGTTCCTGTTGGTAAATTAGATAAAGCAAGTGAAGGTTTGATCTTTCTGACTAACGATTATAAATGGGCGGAAAAGTTGGCTGCTGCAGAACCAAAGCTTGAAAAAACTTATCACATGAAAATTAATCTTGTTCCTGATGAAGAGATGATTGAAAAAATGAAGACGGGTGTCAAAACAGATTCGGGTGAAGTAATTTCATTTAAAGAAGTAAAGATTAATAAAGCGGCGGACAAATTCAGCTGGGTAGAATTTGTTATTATCGAGGGTAAGGATAAACAGATTCGCAGGCTTTTATCTGCATTGAATTTAAATGCATTCAGATTAATAAAAGCAGCTATCGGTCCGGTAAGAATCGGTGAATTACAGAAGGGACGATACAGAAGACTAAATGAAGTTGAAATGGAAGCCCTGAAAGATCTTATTTCATCATAGTAATTTTTGCCTGTGTAATTCCCTTCAGCTTTATGTTTATGAATTTGTCCCTGTAGCTAAATTTACAACCGGTAATTTGTGCTGTGTCTGATGTATGTAAACCTGCAGATTTAATTCCAACTTCAGAAAATATATTCAGCTCATAATTTCTTTTTACCTGTCCGGATATTTCAAAAATTATTTTGCTCGTATCCTGCGAACAGGAATATTTTGTAATTAAGTTATCCTCGTACTGGGTATAGTTAGAATCATCGGAAGGATAAACTGTTATTATTAACTTATCAATAAACTTTTCGGGAATTCGTTTTCGCAATTCCATCATCGGAATAATTGCCCCTTCTCTTACATAAACGGGCATATCCTCAAGCGGCATTGTAATGTTTTTATTCGCAATCCCATTAACAACTTCACCGTTATGAAAATCAATCCACTTACCTTTGGGGAAATAAACTGTTCTTGTGTTGGTTTTATTATAAATCGGGGCTACAAGAAAATGCGGACCGAACATAAATTCCAGGTCTTTATTGTATGTATTAGGGTCATCCGGAAAAATTAATGGAAGCGCACGCAAAACCGGCATACCTGTAAGACCGGCCTCAATTGCAGCGCTGTAAATATATGGGAACAGTTGGTATCTTAGAATAATATACTTGCGTACATAAGCCAATGCTACTTCACCAAAATACATCGGCTCGCGCGGGCTGTCTCCATGCATCCTGCTGTGCGAACAGAATAAACCAAACTGTGCCCATCTAATAAATAATTCCTCCGAAGGTATACCACGGTAACCGCCAATATCATTACTCCAGAAAGATACTCCCGACATTCCTATTGATAATCCTCCGCGGATTGTACCTGCAAGACTTTCAAAATCTGCCGCGGGATCTGCAGACCAGCAAACAGGATATCTCTGATTTCCTGTAGTGCCGGAACGGCTCCAGACGAAACCATAACCTTTTTCTTCATTCGTTACTTCACTTACCGCTTTGTTGTAAATAAGAGGATAAAGATTGTGCATTGTCTTGCCGGTCTGTCCGTTAAAAAAAACAGAATCCTCTGGAATGTCTTCACCAAAATCTGTTTTAAATACACTAACGCCATCTCTTAATATCGCGCGATGTAAATCTTTGTACCAGTTATAGGCATCAGGATTTGTCAGATCAATTATTGCTACACGGGCATTCCAGGAATTTTGTTGTGTAGCAGTTCGTATTATTCCATCAGGCCTTGGTGCTAATGATAATCCATAATCGATTATATATGGCTTGCCCGATGGAGTTTTAACAAAGTAATCTTTCTCAATCCCAATTTTGTAAAGGTCGCTTTCAATTGAAATATAGGGATGCTCCCAAAGGCAAACTTTTAATCCTTTGGAATTAAGGTCGGCAATAAATTTTTCTATTTCAGGAAAAGCTTCCCTGTTCCATTTAAAATTGCAGTACTCGCGCCACTGCATCCACCACGGATCAATATGAATTACATCAGCAGGCAAATTATTTTCTTCAATTTCATTTACAAGCTTTTCCATAGCTTCCTGGTTGCGGTATGTTCCTCCTGATGAATACCACAACCCAAATGACCATTTTGGAGGCACAGGTGATCTTCCTGTAAGCAGTGTGTAATTATATAAAATGTTTTTTGGCTCCGGTCCGTAAATTATATATACATCAAGAATGCCTGATTCATTTTTTATTGTATAAGACTGGCAGGATTCAGTTCCCAGTTCCCATGTAATTTTAGAGCTTGAATTAACAAACAGTCCGTAGCCTTTAGTGCTCCAAAGGAAAGGAATATTTTTGTGTGAGCGTTCGCTTGTGGAGCCGAATGCATCCATTGTCCAGGAAATTATTTTTTGTCCCACCTTATTAAGGGGAACGAATTTTTCGCCTAACCCAAACAATGCTTCATCGGGACGTAAATAAAAAGATTGGGTTGTAAGGTTAATATCTTTTTCTTTTTTTGTAAATCCGAGTGGAAGTACAAAAGGTCTTCCAAGTCCGTCAATATCAAGAATGTTCTCACGGAGAATTTCATTGCCATTCTCATCAAGGAAGTAAATACAAAACGGATCCCTGCATACAACAAGTTTAAGTTTTGTCCCGGTAATTTCAATTCCGCATGCTGTTTCATGGACTTCAAGCTGAATCTTGTCATCACTTTCAAATTGAACGAACTCTTTTAGAATTTCATTTCCGGATTCCGGCGGGAAGAATGAGTATTTCCAGATTTCATCAGTTACTGCCTTGAATAGCAGTTCTGCATTCCACCCATATGCAGTAGAGCAATTTAAAAGAATTATATTTCCCTTCAGATACCAGTTCTTGAAATTAATTATCCAATCAAAATTTTCCGGTGCGTTATGGGGTATCAGCATATTTGTTATTGTTCAGTTGAAGTAAAAAAAATTTTTGTTTTTATTTATTCTGCATTAAGCAGTTTATAGATTTCAAAAAGATCAGTTTCCGGCCAGTGCTCATCTATCAATCCGTTGGTGACATCAACATTAATAAAAAGACCGCGATTGGTTTTCTTTGCTTTAAGTATTCGTTCAACATAATCTTTTATACTGTTGAACCTGATATTCTGATTAAAACCTATTCTGCAAGCAAGAGGAATCTTCCCGTTAAATTGTCTGAGCACTTCTTCATAATTTGCTTCGCTTGCTCCAAATTCAAGTCCTCTCAGATTTTTAATCTTCTCCAAACTTGAAAATTGGTGTAGCCAGTTACCGCAGGAATGAATATATATTCCGCCAAACTCTTCGGAGAGTTGATTTATATAAGGAAGATGAAATTCATCATGCATCTCTGCAGAGATCATAACACACTCATCATTTGAAATTGAAACACCCGAGCCATCCGGCAGCCATGGCTGGAACATTGCCGGAACGAATTCAACACCTGCTTCTTTAACTATTCTTCTCTGTTCTTTAACAAAATCAATTGTAAGATCAGTAACCATTTTCATCAGGTGATGAACTTCCGTAGGATTTGTATGCATTGCCATTAATAAATTATTATGGCCAAAGATCAATGCTGCGCTATCCAAAGGTCCTTGGATATCAGTCAGACGAATAGGAAACTTTCCGGATGTTTCTTTAATAAAGTACTTTGAATAATCAAGCACTCTTTTAAGTTCACCGGAATCAACTTTTGGTTTTTCTATTTTATATACGTCACCAGGGTCATCACTTAAAGCTGCTTTGCAGGAAGGGAAATCATTATTCCACCAAACAACTTCACATCCGAATGCCGAAGGTATTGCAACAACTCCGAGTGAAGGGCAAAGCGATGGAACATAATCACCTTTTAATTTAATCTGTCCGGCAATTTCAGTTAACTGTGCTTTAAGATATTTCTCCGGGTCAAGAAGCCTGTCGTTTACGGTGTCAATTCCATCAGTAGAGAAGAGTGCACTTTTAACAGGTTCACCACCTTTCACTTTAGGGCCAACGTAGCTTATCATAAAAGCCGGGCGTTCATTGTTTTCAAGATTCCAGAATTTGTTCAGGAAATCTTTGCTCTGTTTGGAAATATTTGTTACTGGATTAATTGGGTTCATAAGTCTTAATTGTGTGCACTTTAAAAATTACTGTTGAGATAAATCGATTGCAGCCAGCATCATTGCATTTATATTTTCTATTGGGGTACCGGGAGGAATATTACTTCCGTCCTGTAATATGAATCCTTTATAAGGTGCAAGCTTACCAATAACTTTTTTGCATTCAAGTTTTATTTGCTCCGGTGTACCTGAATAAATTAACATCGGGTTAACGTTACCTACTAAAACTACTTTCCCTCCCATAACTTCGGCTATATAATCCAAATCAACCTGGTAACCAAATCCCTGCAGTTCATTTATTCTTAAATCATCACGAAAAACTTTCAGAAGGTGATCGCTTTTACCGCACATATGCAATGAAAGGTAACCATCGAAGTTATCTCTCAGCCTCTTTTCAAACGGAAGAACTATTTCCCGGAATTGTTCTTCTGAAAGCGAAACTGCAAAATCATCTGTCCAGGCAAAATCTTTTGGTACGGGAAGTTTTTCTTCCTGCCAGCAAAAATCTAAATACTCAATCAACTTGTCAGTTACAATTCTTAAAAGTTCTTTAACAAACTCGGGGCGTTCAAAGATTGCTTCAAAAATTTCTGTGTTGCCCATTAAATCACTTGCAATACCAAACGGTCCGTCCGATGTATGTGTTAATGATGGACTTAATCCGGGATAAAATATTTCTCCGCCTAAAAATTGAACCGGATATTTTTCGGCAATATCAATCATTTGATTTCTGTATTCAATCTGCTTTGCATTTATACCGGAATGAATGAAATCCATATCTTCAAGTTTTTTCAAATCGCTGTCATCTTTTATCCATGGTTTCCCAACCCAGGGAATATCGTCATCGGGAAAAATAATATTGCAGCCAAGGCTGCCTGATTCAAATGTATTCTGGAAGTCTGTCCATGCCCCTGTCCAAGGGCCTGTAATTGAATACGCATCTGTTCTAATATTTTCCAGAAGCCATTTTTGTGCAAGTATCTGGGTTCTAAGCATCGTTTCCGGATCACGATAATAATCCTTGAAACTTGTTCCGGTTTTAGGAATTAGAAACCGATGAGCAATTGCGGGAATTACAGGTACACGGTCTACAGCTTTAAATCTTTTTGCGTTTTCAACTCTTTGTTTCCTGTCAGCTAATTCTTCTGTTGTTATATTTATAGTAATTGGTTCATTCATTTTAATAAATGCATTTCCTTGCTTCATCAGAAAAAGCTTTAAGTAAATTTAAATCAGCATCAAAAAAATGATCTGAAGGGGAAAGAATAAATCCACCGCCTTCACCTGCATCTTCAAAACATTTTCTTACAGCTTTTCTTGTTTCGTTTTCCGAACAATCTTTTAAATAATGAAACTGGTCGAAACCGCCAATCATACATACACGATTCCCGATTCGTTTCTTAGCTTCACTTAGAATTGTATCTCCGCCCATTTCTGCCGGAGTAAATGTTTCCATTGCATCTGTGTTCATATCAGCAATCATTTCAAGGAAGGGCATCATACCACCACAAGTGTGATAAACTATTTTTTGTCCGGCCTGGTGGGCAATATTAATTAATTCTGCATCGTACGGTGAGACAAATTCTTCAAAAATATTCGGAGAGATAACGGTGCTTGAAGCATCGCCGCCGCCGTGTTCTATCAAATCATATTTAGCCCCTTTAAGGGATTGCGTGTAAATCTTTTTCTTTTCAAAAAGAATTTTAAGAAATGTATGAACCCAATCGGCATCATCGAATGTAGCCATAATTAAATTTTCAATTCCAAACAGAACGGATGCATCCTGCCAGCAGCCGGATTGCCCGTACACATCAAAAAAGTTTATTAAGCCTCTAATCATTCCGCGCTCGCCGTACACTTCCGCCTGCCGGTTTATTTCTGCAACGTTACATTTAGGGGCAACAGCAAATTCTGCAATAATTTCTATGTCGGATTTATCTTTAATTAATCTTTCGGAAACCCAGCTTGTATATTCATTGCTTTGCAGGACCATTGACAGAGTCTTCTTTGGAGTAACGAATTTATATCTTATAGTTTTATAGGTTTCATTGGGAATTTCTTCAGTAAAAATTCTCCAGGTATCTGTTGAAATTCTTCTTGCTTCAAGATAACCGGGAACATGAAGAGGATCGTAATATTCACCTTTTGATTCATCCGGCATATAAGCCTGAACCCAATTGATCGGATCCAGTTCAAATTCATCAAAGAATTCCTGGTTTGTTTTTCCATCAAGATATTTGTCAAGAAAATAAGTCTGTACATGATGAGTTGTAACCGGAAGCCTGTCTGGCTTTTGTCTGTTTATTGCTGCGTTAAACCTTTGTTTGGAAGTCATACTGAATCTTTCCGAAAAAAGAGTGAATTATTTAATTGAATGCAATGAACCAAAATTATTTTAAAAAACGACTCCGGCAACTAAAATGAAGTTTGCAAACGGAGTAGCCTCGCCAGTCTTAACAAACGTAATATTTCTTTGTTCGTTATTTATTTTTTTAAATTCCTCGTGGCATATTTTTTTTATCGGTATATTTTCCGGAACAATTTCTTTAAGTGATTTAAGAATGTGAGAACTTCTTTGCTCCATTTCGTTGGTAATTATTATACTCTCAATTTTTAACTCATCAAGTATTGCTTTCGCGACATCAATTATACGCGGAAGATTAATCGTAACTGAAAGATCAATAACTTTTGCGCCGTGCGGAATGGGGTAACCGCAATCGCATATTACAAGCCAATCCCCGTGACCAAAAGATGCAATTGTTTGGGCAAGCTGAGCATTCAGAATTCCGCCTTTCTTCATTTTAAACCTTTGTACTTAATCTTAAAAAATGCTCAACATCCTTTCGTAACGGAATGGAAGGTTGAGCGCCGGATTTAGTTACAGACAATGCTGAAGCCGCATTACCGAATATTGCTGCTTCAATCAAAGATTTATCTTCTGCCAATGCAGTTACGAGTGCGCCGTTAAAAACGTCTCCTGCGGCTGTTGTATCAACAGCATCAACTTTAAATGACGTAATAAATTCTCTGATGTCTTTTGTAGCCAGGAAAATTCCTTTTGCACCAAGCGTTATAATAACTGTGTCAATTCCTTTTGCCATAAGAAATTCTGCCGCATCAGAAATATCATTATCAGATTTAATGTTTTTCCCTGTTAAGATTTCCGCTTCTGTTTCGTTTGGAGTAATGATAGAAATACACTTTAGCAATTCATCATCCAGGTATTGTGCCGGTGCTGGATTTAGAATTATCTTTTTATTTAAATGATTAGCAATCTTTGCAGCAGCTTTAACCGTTTCCAATGGAATTTCAAGCTGCATTAAGAGAAAATCGTTTTGTTCAATTAACTCTGAAATATTTTGAATGTCTTCCGGGGTTATTTTCATATTTGCACCGGAAGCAACTGCAATACTATTCTCACCATCTTCAGAAACATAAATTAAAGCAACACCGGTCGACTCGTTCTCATCAATTAAAATATATTCTGTATTTATACCGTCCAGCCTGTAACCTTCTAGCGATTGTTTTCCAAAGCTATCTTTACCAACCTTGGAAACAAATGTTACGTTTCCGCCGGATCTTGCCGCTGCAACAGCCTGGTTAGCCCCTTTACCGCCTGCAGCTAAAAGAAATCTACCACCGAGAATAGTTTCTCCCGGTTTGGGAATCCTGGGAACGTTCACAATCATATCTGTATTCGAGCTGCCGATAACCAGGATTCTTTTCATATTTATTTTGTCCTTCTTCTAAAGCAGCTTTCCATTTCACAGATAGAGCATTGATAATCATATTTTTTAACATTGGTTCCTATGCCAACAATTCCGCTAACAGATTTAATTGGAATCATTAGTGCGCTTTCAGTTAGTGATATGCCGCAGAAATTTTGTGGAAGGAGAGAAAAAAGTTTGTGTTGTTCTTTCACTATCCAACCGCAATAACCAGGGCTGTAGCGGTTAGTAATTTTGAAATTATTATCAGAAACTATTTCCTGTAGTTTTATTTCAAGAAGATCTGCTGCACATTCAACCACTTCAGAACCAATAGCATCAAGTATATAACCTTTTAAAATATCTATCCCGCTCAGATAATCTTTAGACATCGTTTCAATTTCAGGTCCGGCCGTAGCAACAAAGATTGCAGCAGCAGTAGAATTTCTTAACGGCTTTGCAATAATTGCTCCGGTATTAAATTGTATATTTTCTATAAATAAGGAATCTTTTTTGTCGTTTAGGTGAATTGAATCAAAAATTCTGAAACCGGCTTTTACGTGAATTAATCTATCAATAACAGGCAGGAGTTCATCAATGGAATGCAAAACCGGTTCTGGGGCAGAACTATTTTTATAACCAATTGCTTTTAATATAGACGGAACAGAAATTTTAATTTCATTGCCGGAGAATGAATATTCGTAAAGGTCTTTCACAAATCTTGTCTTCTTTTTGGTAATACAGGTAAACTATTATTGTCTATAAAATCTTTATCTGAATGAATTATTTGTCAGGCAAATACGGTATTCAGGTAATCAAGCGCACCCTGCGGATCAGGCGCATATAAATCTGCACCGATTTTATTTGCAAAATCATTTGTTAAAGGAGCGCCGCCAACCAGTACTTTTATTTCCGGAAAAACTTCTTTGATATTCTTTGTAATGGTTTCCATGTTCTGCATTGTAGTTGTAAGCAATGCACTTAAGCCAACAGCTTTAACTTTATGCTCTTTAATGGCATTTAAAAATTTATCTGCCCCGGCATCAACTCCAAGATCAATAACATTCCATCCGCCGCCTTCAATAACCATAGAAACAATATTTTTTCCGATATCATGTAAATCGCCTGTAACAGTACCAAGTACAATTGATCCTTTATGTTTTACCTGGCCGCTCTGGAAATAAGGTTTAAGCAATTCCATAGCGCTTTTCATTGCTTTTGCTGCAATTAAAACATCTGGAACGAAAACTTTATTGTCACGGAATTTTACGCCTATCTTACCCATTCCAACCATTAATCCATTGTTAAGAATATCCTGTGGATTAATTCCTTCTTCCAAAGCTTTCTTTGTTATCTCGTATGCTCCATCCTGTCCTTTCATATCAGGAGGATAAGGAGATTGAACGTTAATCTTTCCTCTTTCAACACAGACCGCAAGTTTTTCAAGTAGTTCGTTCATAAATGTTCCGTTTTTTGTTTTTAAATGTTATCGTTAACATAAAAGACTGTCACAATACTAACATTTAGCATGAAAACATGCAAATAGTATTTTCCGGAGTAAAAACTCACTGATTCTCTGTCGATATTTTTTGTTATCCCGGTGATCAACGAAGAGTTTTATTTAAGAATAGAAATCATTTGACTGGATTTACTTTCAGTTCCTTCCTTCGTAATGCTACGAATGTAATAATTGTATCTTTCGTTCTTTACAACAGATTTGTCGAGGAATTCAAATGGTTCACTTGTAATCGTTGCTATCGGTTTTTCTTTCTCCCTGCCTTTGCTTCTATATATTCTATAAGAGTATCCTTCGCTGTTAACCGGTTCGTCCCAGGTTAGTCTAATTCCTTCCGGAGTTGATTCAGCAAGTATTCCTGCGGGAGCAATAGGAGTTTTTATTTTAATTTCTACAACTGCCGATGAGCTGAAATCGCTTAAACCGTCATATAAATCTTTTATCTGAACAGAATACTCGTATATTTTTCCTTTTTCAAAAGTTGAATCAATAAATGATAACTGACTTGGAGTAATCAAACTATCAGTTAACTTTTTCCTTGGAGAAATTTCTTTCCCTTTACTACTAATTTCTCTTCTGTAAATGTAGTAACCATTTATACTTTGTTCGAAAGGTTTCATATCTGCCCAGCTTAAAAATATTTTATTGCCAATCATTTTTGCAGTTAGATTGAGAGGAGCAGGCGGCGTTGTCGGTTTCAATGGACGGGCCGAGATTGTATCTGAAAATTCACTTAGAACTCCGCTCGTGTTTTCTGCTTTAATGGCGTAATTATAAAATACCTTGCCGGAAAGTTCAGCGCTTGAATCTGTGAAAATAGTTTTTCCTTCATTCCACAAGACTATTCCGGAAATTGGTTGAAGCCTGGTATCGAAGGTATTGCTTCTATATACGCGGTAACCTTTAATTAATAATTCATCTGAGAAAATTTCAAAGCTGATTCCGTTTTTAAGTCCAACCGCATTTTTTATCCTTGGCGGAAGCGGTGCAGTAGTAGATTTATACAAACCGTAAACTTTAGCCGTCTTTGGAGAAACTTCGTTAAGAATTCCAATCATTTCCATTTCATAATAATAAATTTTCATTGGCTCGATATTCTGATCTGAATAAACTGAATCGTATGGTGATACTTCGGCAATTAATTTCCCTTTATCCGACCATGACTCGCTTCTGTAAATTCTTAAACTTTTGATGTATTGTATATCTGTTAGTTGCCAGCTTATTCTTAACCCGTTTCCTGTAGTTAAATTCATAACTGTGATTTTTTTAGGCAGGGGAACAGACGAAAAATTATATGCTGCTACAAGAATAGTATCCGATGAATTTCCTATGCTTCCGAAATAATCAGCCGGTAAAATATAGTACTGATAAATCTGATTTGCCTGAATAAGTGTATCGCGGAGCGAGTAGATGATTGTATCACCTTTTGCAGAGATTGTCTTTAGAGAGGGAATAAAATTATAATTTCCGGCTAAACCATCTCTTCTGAAAAGCTTAACGGCAAACGGTTTTTTACCGCTTAGGGATTTATACTGAATGAAAATAGAATTATCCAGATACTGCTTATCAATTGCTTTAATAGGGTTAAAATCCACTTTAACGGGATATGAAATTTGGTTTGATAAGTAACTCACTTTAACATTGCCATCAGTTTCAACTCTTGAAATTCTGTATTCATATTTAATTTCTTTTTGAGCAGTAGTATCAAGATAAGCTATTCCTAAAGCAAGCTGTACCGGAAGGGTGTTAGCCCAGGCTTTTAACGAATCGATTTTTTTGTATTCAACTAACTTGTTCCATAACATCTCAGCCGGAATTTGTTTTATAGCTGACGGATCCGGCAGATAAACTGAAAATCTGTTTAGTCTGAATTTAAATTCTTCAAGTGAAGCTGGCGCTGATATCTCGACCAATTTAATCCAATTATTTTCTGAGAGATTTCTTCTTTCAATTATGTTTGCTTTAAGATGATCAAGTGATTGCGAAGCTATCTGGTAACCGACAAGTACAAAGATGCCATATTGTGATGGTCTTGCAAGGTTGTCTATTCTCTGCTGGGCAAACAAGCATGCATTAAACGATAAAAGACAAGCAATAAAACAGGTTCGCATTTTCATTCTTAAAACTCCATAGTACAGTTTAATATATTCAATGAATATTTTTTTTCAGTTACATAATCCAAGCGCACAAAATTTTGGTCCGCCTTCACCAAGACGAACTTTTAACATTGGGATTGTTTTGGAGCCGCTCCATCCATCGGATATACAGCCACCGCAGACACAGACATCAAATTCTTCAAGGGCACAATCACAGTCGCTGTCGCAGCATCCAACACCTACATAAGCACTTCCGCTTAAAATTAAATCTGCTCCACCTTCAACGAACCAGCTTCCCGAAGAAAGATTCAATTCTCCTTGTCCGTAAAGAACAACTGTTCCGGAAAGCGAAGCGCCTGCACAGCCTACAATTACCGAAGCCCCCAAACCTGCGGTTACACTAACATAAACTCCTGCATTTAAATAATAAGCATTGCTTGGACCGAAGTTCATACCAAGCGCCATGAAACCACCGAATGTTGGGGTTACGTAACAATCTAAAACCGGATCCAATTCAATCTCAATTGTTGGTAGTATTGGGAAAGGAACCGTTGCCCGGCCTGTGAAATAAAAACCACTCAGTTGATCCTGCAGGTATTGAGGAACCATTCCGTTGTATGTGTATTTATTTGGATCGGCAAGAAATATCTGTTGAAACTCATCTGTGTTTGCAATTGAAGGATAATGACCAAAAATAATTGCTGCGGCAAGATTGATCACAGGTTTATCAAGTATAAAGTTTCCTGCACCTAAAAAGTACCAGCCTTTGTCATCAATTACAGTTGAAAGATGCCCATCAACATGAACTTTACCGGATAAATCCATATTGATATCCATACTGCCTACTAATCTGCCGTGTTCAAAATCCAGCAGGAATGCAAGCTGACCAAATGGAGTATCAATATTTTCTAATTTAAGCTGCTGAGGTCCCGGCAATATTGATCCGACAACTTCAAATCCAAGTTTGCCTGATGCTCCAGTTGCACCGGTAAGATCACCATTAAAATGAAAATTATCCCAGGCGGAAGAACTGACAACCCGCATTGTTCCAACAAGGTTCGTGAGCATTCGTGTGTTGTTTTTTGTAAAAACAAATTTCTGGTTTGTTTCTAACCATAATGAAGTTGAATCCTTTGTTCTGTACAACCAGACGTTGAATTTAAACATATCAGGTTTCTCTTCATCGATAATTGTTCCTTTGGCTTTAAATCCAAAATCACTAAACTCTTCGACATTTCCATCGAACTGCGCATAAATTCCGTTTGTTGAAATGAAGAATGGGAAGTTGTCGAATCCGAAAGTAATGTTTCCGTTTTTAACCGAGTAATTAAGGGCAGTGCTTTTAACAGAAGTACCCGGGACATTTAAATTAATTGCTCCGTTTATCTGAAGTAAATTATTTCCGGCAGTTAATGCTGAAGGACTAAATGCAGCCACTTTATAAATAGTCAGCGGCGGAGTAGTTGGAGAAATATTAAAAGCATCAAAGCCTTCGCTTACTAAAGTAAAATTACTGATGAAAACAGAATCAGTCATTTCCATTCCCGGCAGGTAAGTAAAGAATGCAGTTCTGCCGGAGTTGGAGGCAACGCCCAATATCCATTTTTGCTTTGAAGCATCATATCCAAATTGTTTTGTTGAAGCAGGTTCAATTTTAATCGGCACAAATCCGGCTAAAGTCATTGCATCAAGGTTGAATATTCCGTTTACTAATTTAAATTTGTTTCCTGTTGAGGGGAGAATATTTAAATCAGTGAAAGGTACATCAAGACTTCCCGTAATGAGTTTTCCCTCTTTTAAATTGAATCCTTTATTCTGATCCAATGACCATTTGGTTGTTTGGAGAGACCACTTTTGTGAAAGAGTTATATTTAACGGCGAGTTTCCATTTACTTCTTCAATTGAATTATGATGAAGCACTAAATCGAAAAATACATTTATCGAAGAAGCATTTTCAATATCACCTTTTAATGATGAGTTTAATCTTATTGTATCGCCTGATAAATATGATTTACCCGATACCGATTCCAAATCAAAACTAAAGTATGAATAATTCAGAGCATTACCGTTATTATCAGATACAAGAAATTTTTCAGGCGAAAGATTAATATTGCTGCCGGGAGCAGAAAGAGAATTAATAATCATATCTTCAGCTTTTATTTTTGCCCCGGCCTTTGAAAATGAAGTTTGTGAAATGTAAAACCCGTCAAGTTCTAATTCATTTATATTCTGAAGCGAGGTTGCGGCATTAAAAAATATTTTCCCTTTCAAAACACCAATTCCGTTCCCGGTTTTTGTTTCGCTTAATGCAATTCCGTTTTCATCCTCAAGAGTTACATTGAAAACATTATTCATCTTAAGATTTAACGATGACTGAATTAATCTAACAGGTAAAGTTTTTGGAACAGCAATAGGTACCCCATTTGAGTTTAACTGCTTACCGGGAATTATATAAACGTTTGCAAATCCTAAACTGGCATTGGAATTTGCCGGAGCAAAAATGCTGTCCTTCTGCAATTCAAATATTTCGCCGGAAATTTTGATTCCCTGTGAAGTAGAATCCAGTGACTGCACCGCAACCGGAAATCCGAGTAGTTTAGTTATATCCATCCCATCATAAACTTTAAGATGAAAATCTACATTCTCTTTTCCACCCTGAGGACAATCAATGGATTGAGTATCTCCGACATATTGAGACTTACCTTTTACAGCAGCAAACTGATGCGTGCCGATAGGAATTCCTTTTAAAATATAAGCGCCATTTGCATCAGTCCAGGTTTCAATTTTATCCGAAGTAGTTTGACCGACAAGGTAAACGTGTGCATAAGAAACAGGTTTATTGTCTTTACCAACGTAAACGTGTCCGGAAATTCTTGTTGCCTTTTTTACCTTTACAGGATATGAAACAGGATTTTCAGAAACCTGGTTATCTATTGCCAGTTCTCTTGCGACAATATCTTCGTTAAAGCTTGAGCCTTTGATCTTAACTACGAACTGATTTCCACAGCTTTCAAATGGCTGTAATGCTCCAAGACCGTCATCGTCTGTATAGGTGAAAGGAGCTAAATCATCAATTCCGACTAAAGCATTTTCAACGGGAGGCAAAAGGGCAAACGGAATATTTATGCTACCGGAATATTTAACAACTAAATTCATTCTGTGCAGCTTCTTCTTAACAAAAAACAATCCTAAATCCTGGTTTTGTGTTGTAACTGATCTATAAATCGTTGTTGGGAAATACCCGCTGAACGGCTGAATATAAACAGGTTGATGATGACCAAGAGCAGCCGTAGTTTCAAACCATCCAAAAGTTGGCATAAACAAATCAATGTTTCCCATTTTTTTCTTTTCAACTTTTGTTGTTGTTGTTACAAGAGGTCCATCACCAAGTTTAACATTAGATTCAACCCCAACATTCAATTCGTCTGCGGACATAATTCTTCCTCTTGCATTTCCAAATGGTTGCAATAGTATGGGAGCTTCAAAAACAAATTGTTCTCCTTTATTTAGCGGGGCAGAGTTATTAATTGCGAGCATCGTGTCCCTGAATCCATATTTAAAAATCGGCAAAGCTCTGTACGGTCCAACAACATCACCCTGGGTGTTAATTTCCGGCAGAAGATTTCTAAAAAAGAAATACCCGTTTGAAAGAGTTTTCATCTCGCGTTCAATTTTATTTCCCTGCGATAAAGAAAGGCTCCAGATTCTTACAGTTGCGTCTTTAACCGGTTGAGCCTGGTTATCTGCTCTGTAAACATAACCTGCAACACGCGGATTAACAGGTGTAAGATATTTTGTAACGCTCATATTAAATGGAGTATACTCATTTCTGAATACGGCATAATCATTAAAGCTCTGCGGGAACTGATAACTTGAATAAAGCAATTGGTAATAATATTTACCGCGTGTTGTATCAGTCTCCATTCTAATCCAGTAGCTGTCGTTAGGGCCAATGTTTTTTACAAGCCGGCGGAATTTAATTTCTCCGTTGTCATCAGTTTCACCTTCTGCTAATATTTCATAGCTGCCAAGATTCTCACGAGGCATCTCTGCAGTTCCTTCATCTACAGGAACACCAACAGGACGGTTAATCCTTAGCAGTTTTACATTTACAAATTTCAATGGCGATGTTGTTAACTGACCCTGAACATTTTGTTCGGGCATAACTTTAACTGTCAGTTGGTAACTTCTGAACGTTGTAAACAATGTTCCGACTTCTCTTGATTCTCCCGGTTGAATAATTAAACTTGTCGTTGGACTTGTGAAATACGGATTATCAACTATAATCTTGGCAACAATTTTCAAATCGCCGTAATGATGTGTTCCCATTTCGCCGCCGGTATAGTAATCATAGTTGTTCTTAATTACTCCCATTGTTGTTGTATCAACATAAAAGAAATTAAACTTACCCTGATCATCTGTTACTGCAGTTGCAAGAGTAGATTTAATGTCGCTCCAGCTTGATCCGTACAAAGGACCTATGACATAATTGCCAACTTCTTTTGCAAGAACCAACCTGATGTTAGTATTTTTAAGCGAGCGGGCAGCACCATCACCTGCCTGACCCGACTGATAAAAAATTTCTCCGCTAACTGTTGTAATTCCCTGCACAACGTCCCAGATTCCACCAGTTACTTTTACTGAAGCAATATCTACATCATCTGATTTGCGGAAATTTTTATCAAATAACGCAGGGCTAGATTTGTATTTAAATGTCCATATTTCACTCTTTCCATTGTTAGAAGAAATCGGTTCGTTAGAATCAAGATCAAAAGCCTGTAGTTGCCATACATAAGTTTTCCCGGATTCAAGGGGGAATGCATCCGGCGGGTACTGCAAAATATTTGATGAGATAATCTGTGCTTCGTGAATAGGGTTATTTGCACTTAAGGCTTTCTGCGGAGTTTGCCCGTAAAGCACTTCGCATAATTTGAATTTATAAACAATAGTTACTTCAGGGGGAACAATTACCGGCGTCCATTGAAAAGCGGGCAGATTTGTAGTAATTGAATCTCCGTTAGCGGGCGCCAATAACTGCGGGGGATCAGGAAGCAGAATTTTAAAATCAGCACAAGCTTCTGTTAATTTTGAATTGCCTTTCATTACGTAGATACAGAAAGTATAATTGCCTTCCGGTAATCTACCTGTTCGCGTTACAAAATCTTTGATCTTCGAATTATATTTAACTGAATTCCAGTCAAGATAATCAAGCGAAGTAAAAGTCTGCGTAGCCTGGCCGGTAAAAAAACTGATCGTCCGGCTGTTCGCTTTAAGCATTTCACCGGATCTGCTTTCACTTATTCTAAGATCCAATGTAATATCCTGCGATGAAGCTCCGGTATAAGTAATTGTAAGAACCGCAACGTTTGGATCTCTTTCCCATCTGCTTACAAATGGAGATGGATTAGGATTTACAGTAAGCATTGCATTCCATTGCGCATTCATTTCAGAGAAAGCAAGCAGTATTAGTAGAAATGCAATCGTCTTCATTTTTGTCATAACCTGCTCCGTTAAAATTTCACAGAAACCCGGCTGTAAATTTTTGTATTAAAATTTGTGTGTATAAGTAAAATTAGCTTTATGTTCATTAAAGTCTGATGTATTCTTCAGATTATTAAATGATGATCTTAAGTTAAATGAAACCGCATCTGCCGATGTTAATGCATAAGCGGAAGTAAATCCGATTACAGTTGACTGTATGCTTTCTGAATTTGTATATCCCAGGGCAACAGAACTTGATAGTTTATTATTGAACATTTTATTGTTTACACGAAAGTTAAATGTTGATGTAGAAGTTGTTCCGGTTCTTTCTATATCCAGTATGTTAAACATAATTGAAGGAGAAACCGACCAGTTCGGAGTTATTGTACTTGTTACAGAGAAGAGAATATTCTGAACATTAACTCCGTTGCCTTTCCTGAAAATATTGTTGTCTTCAGCATTTTGAGTTGTGTAGCTTAAAACGATTACCTGGCTCTGTTTAAACATAAGAAATTGTGAAGTGGCATTAATCATATATGTCGAATTTATATTATCAACTCTGAATGTATCGCTGGACGCATCGTTTTCCATTGAATTAATCATTGTTCCGAAAGTCAGATTCAATTCATTAATTGGTCTTCCTGTTATTGTAAAATTTATGTTCGACCTTGTCGTAGTGTAAAGTTTCTGTGAAAGGAGATTATCTGATTGCGTTTGAAAACTTCCCTGTAATGTTAATTTGTTATCGAGCAGCCGAACTCCTGCACCAAAGTTAATAGTCTTTCTGTCATTTATAATTGAAGTTAAACCCAAAGATGTATAACCCGGATTTATTAATGAGTAACCAAGTTTTGCATTTACGATATCATAATTGAAATCTAACTGAGTGGAGTAAGCGTAATCCAGGTTGGTAGAAATATTTATTTTATAAAGACTCTTTACTGTTGAAGGTATTTTATCTGTTTCAAGATCATGGCTAAACATATCCCGTGTAAAAATATCTCCGGCTGCTTCTCCTGTAAATTTGATCATGTTATCGAACAATTTAATTTCAGTATTCATGCCAAGGACAAGATTTTCCTGTGGAGTTACAAGTTGAGCAAAGGTTGTAGTATCGTTAAATAAATTTCTCGGGAGAGAAGCAACATTATCTCTTACACGGATTACATTCAAATCAAAAAAAGAGGACTCAGGTTTTCCATATCCGAGTTTAACACCTGTAAGATATCTTGAAAAGACTGAATTATATGGGCCATCATTTATGGCTTTTTGAATTTGTCCACCGACTATTTGAAGCCGCAAGTTCCATGGATATAACTCAACGCCAGCACCGCGTATATTTACTCCGCTTAAAGTAAGGGGAGAGAACTCATGAGCAAAATCTCCAAGGTGAGCCTTGCCCCAACTCCATTCGGGATGAATAGCAAGTTGATTTATTGACTGCCTTGCAGAACTTCCTTCTGTAGATAAAAGTATATCAAATGAAAGATCAAAATTTTCTAAGAGTGTTAGTGTTGGTCTGAAGAAAATCATACCTGAAGACGAAGGTCGTCTTCGTTCTCTTCCTGAGATTGAATAGAGTTCACCCGATATTCCCGCTTCACCGGATAACTGAAAATATTTAACTGAGCCCGATGTGCTGTCGGCAATTGAAGGCGGCGATTCGTTTGTTTGTGAAGCTGAATCAATTTGAAGAGAAAGCAGAATAAGAAGGGCAACTATATTAATTCTGAACTTCATTTTTTGCCTGCAATATAAAGATTAAAATGAATTAACCGCAATAATTATTAATCAGTCTCCGGTAAACCTTTCTTTGATTATTTTACTTCAAGCTTTGCCGATTTACTTTCCGAGATGTTCCCTTTCGTATCAAATGCTTTTACTATGTAATAAAAAGTTTTTCCCAGCGAAATATCTTTATCAACAAAGGTGTTTTCCTTCTGCAACGGACTAATTGCATTGTCAAAATTATCACTTTCATTTTCTTTTCTGAACACAACATAACCAAGAAGATTATCGCCTTTTATCTGGGACCATGATAATGATACTTCATTCTTGTTCTTGCTTAATTTTTGAGTAAATCCTTCAACAGCAGGGAAAGTAGTATTTATAAAATATTCTGCAGATAAAATATTTGAGCGGACGGATTTATTACCGGCGCTATCAATCGAAATAACACAATAAAAATATATTCCTCCAGCCATCATACTATCTTTGTAAGTATCAGTTTCTTTATTTAACTGTATTTTGTTAAGCTGGTTCCATTTTGATGAATCATCCTTTGCGCTTCTGTAAACAAAGTGACCGGCAATATCTTCAACAGTACTGCTAACCCATTGAAGCAAAATATAATTATCTGTTAAATCTGCGTTTACTAATTTAGGCGCCGGCGGGGGAGTTAAATCTTTTAATTTAACATTAACCACATCTGAGTAAGGACTTAAATTATACTTCTTATCAACAGCCACAATTTTATATTGAAAATAATTTCTTGATTCTTTCTTCAGTGTATCAACATATGAAACTGCATTTACAGGTTTTGGATTAAGCAGAACAAATTCATCTTCCGTATTTGTAACCGAGCGGTAAATAAAATATCCCAACAAATCTTTCTCCGTTCCTTTTTTCCAGCTTAGTTTAACTAATCCAACTTCGCCAAGTGCTTTAAGATTAACAGGTTTGGCAGGCGCTTCCCAATCCGGAATCTGGGCAATTGTACTCAAACTCTGGCTCTTGTTTGAAGAATTATCCTCTGCAGTAAGATAATAATAATATCTTTCTTCGGGGGATGCTATTTTGTCAACATAACTTGTATCGGATTTATCAATTAAAGTTTTGTTAATCTTATTATATGGTCCTTTGAAATCTCTGCTTCTGAAAATATTAAATCCTTTCAGGTCTTTTACATAAATTGATTTCCATGTAATCTGTACATCATTTTTAATTGCTGTTGCTCTTACTTTTGTTGGTGCAGGCGGAGGAGTTAAATCCTTTGGTGTAACTGCAATTGTTGCGCTTCTTTTACTTTCCCTGCCAAGATAATCTGTGCCCGTTAACTCGTAGTAATATGTAACTCCGTTTGTAAGTCCGGTATCACTGTAGAAGAATTCATTTGTATGATAGTTGCCTGCGGAATCCGGAAATTCAAAAACATGAATTGGAGTGTTATTTATTAATGTCTTCCTGGAATTCTGATTTTCTCCGCGGTAGATGTTATAAACAAAAAATCTATTTTCATCCCGTTCCCAATTAAAATTTACAATTCCGTCTTTGGCAAAAGCATTAAGTTTGTCCGGCGCAGCAGAAGCAGAATATTTATCAATTTTTACCGGTTCCGAAACAGCAGACAGATTTTCTTTGCTGTCTTTAATCATTACTACTTTATATTCGTAAGTTTTTCCTTCAACAATATTTTCATCGTTATATTGCATTCCGTAAGCAAGCGAGAATTTATCGTCGAGAATTCCTTTGGTTAACAAAATAAGCTCATAGGTTTCTCTGTCTTCACTGTTATCCGGAATGTTATAAATAATTGAGCTTGCAATAGCTAATGAAGTATCCGCAATATCCGGAGAGACTTTCTCTATCTTTTTAATAGGCTCCTGCGTAAGCTTTGTCCATTCATTTTGATTTTTTTCTCTGCGGAAGAGAACTACACCTTCATCATTAAATTCTTCCGAAGAGAACCATCTTACTTTTACTTTACCGGATTCTGTAAGTCCTGCTACTACTCCAAATTCCTGTCCATAGAAATCCGGAGTTATAAACAGAAATAGTAAAACGATAGCTGATATTATTGTTTTCATAGTTTGATATAAATTATTTTCAGCAAATGCTCTTAATTAGTTTAAGATGAACATTCATCTTTTAATGCAAAGGAACCATTCTTATATCTTATTTTGAATGATGCGCTCCTGCACAACTTACAACCGATTACACAAACTTTAATGCAGGCTTTAGCATCAACTTTGCCTGCAAAGCAAACAGGATCCGGAAACATTACCTGCATTACAGCATTCATTTCACCTGAAAGAAGACTAAGATAACCGGTGAAAAATTTAACATCTACATATACACCAATTTCTCCGGATGCTGACATTGATGCTGTACTTACGAACTGAAGCGGTTTATAATAAATTGTGCTGCTCATTCTAATACTTCCTGCTGCTTTTCCATAAAAGCCAAGACCGGCGCCCCACTTTTGCGGACCGGTATCAAATGTAAAACCTGCAGCAGTTGTCATATAATTCTGGTCGATTGTAAAGTATCCGTAGAAACCCTGTGCGGTACAGAACATCCTTAATGTAATCGGTTTTTCAGGTGTACCTATGTGAAGATACCACTCGCTTTCGGAAATGTGCATCTGCATTTCTCCGTCTCCGCAAAGCCCGTCCCAGAAGTTTGCTTCTATAGTACATTGAGAATCAAAGATTTTTGGATTAGTGGAAATAAAGATTGTAGCCGTACCTTTTATCTTGGCGTCCTCCTTCATAAAGCCGCTTGAGAGTACATAGATTTCGCCGTATAATGTGCTCTGGAAACCATTACCAACACGGATCTCTAAAGCTACCTTTCCCCAGAATTTGGAACCGTCATCGGAAACGGATTGAATTGGACACATTGCGTATACGCCGAAAGTATTATTTTTATCGGGCACATAATCGCTTCCAAGAATACCGTCACCTTTATGTTTCATATGAGAATAGACTCTGCCTGTAAATCCTCTTATACCAATATCCATTACAGTTGTAATTGCAACCGGAAAGATTGCACCAGCTTCAACAAACCAATAGCTGAACCCATTTCCGTTATCTGTCTTTCCGATAATTATTTTGCTGAATGCGCTGAATTCAGTCGGGTCATGCATAGTCAAATTAAATGATGCAAGAAATCCTTTACCGTAAACAGGGTCATCATTGAAGACAATTAACTGGGCGCCAAAGCTGGTTTCACCATTACCGAAATCAACTCCAATCGGTTCTACTTCAACTTCGCTGTTGGGAACTTCTGTTCCGCTTTTGCCCAGACTGTACCGGGCAACAACTATACTTGCATCAAAAGGAGAGCCGTTCTGCGAAGATAAATCCTCTGCAACCACAATTGTCCCGGCAATTCCAAATGCATAATTCGCATATGTCTTTATCCTGAATTTATCCAGCATAATTGGAAAGCCGTTATATTTGCCTGGTTTGGTAACGCTTAAATTTATCCAGCCTTCAGGGTCTGAACCAAAAGCAGAAACAGAACCTGTGCTGTCTATGAAGACATTTGAAACGGGAAGTTTCTCTGTCGTTAATCCATCAGTTCCGGTGCAATCGAATTTAAAATATCCGTTAAGCCAGAAACAGTTTATACCCGCGAGATAAGAAATAGTAACTATCTGCAATTTTAAAGTGCTTTTATCTCCCGGTTGACCTCCGCTAATTGCAATCCAGTTTGAAATTCCGTCTAACGAGACAATACCGTTTGAGAAACCATTAGAGGTAATATTATAAGTTATGTCAGCTTCCTTTTTAATAAACGGAATAAATATTTTGCCCTTAAGGAAATTTCCGGAGTTTCTGAATATGGAATTCTTGAGTATGTTGTTTTCATAATTAAGGCTGAACCGTTTGATGTTGAAAGCATAACCACGGTATGATCCTTCTAAATTAAGATTGTTTTTATGAATATAGCCGTGCAGCCCGGTAGCGATTATTCTGAAGTTATCTTTATCGTCCAAAGCGATTGGCGGGTAAGTCATCTTTGCCTGATCAAAAAATATCTCTCCCTGTTTTATGCCGACTAACCCGGCATACAAATCAACATTTGCTTCTATAAACCTACACCGCACATCATAGTTACTAACAAGTTTAATGTTGATTAAATCGTTGGTTGCCACATCAAGCAGGAATTTAAAATCATTCTTATTATAAAACCGTAATGCAATTCTCTGCCCGTTTGAATTTTTTACGCTCACGGGTAAAAGTAATTCGCCCTGAAGTTTTAAAGTAAGCTTGTTGGCATTTACAAGAAACTCACTCTGCGTCCTTCCGATATTAAGATTGAAATTAAGTGGAGTAAGCATAAAGAAATTATAATCCGTCTTTGGGTAAGCATGCTGGTTTTGACCTACAGTAATTTTATGAACGGGATCTACATTAAACCAGATCTCACCGGATTCCATTACGAGATTAGCAGAAGAACCTAAATTTTTAACAAGCAGGCTTGACTTAAAATTAATTGAGCCGAGTAATGTTGCCCTGTCTGGCTCTAATCTTATAGCAGTAGCTTTTAAAAATGAACTGCCAGGAATAGTTAGTTGTAATGAAATATTGGTTGGTGTAATGCTCGTCCATATTTCACCTTCGTTTACTTTCCATTCCGGAATTTGTCCGGTGGATATTACCTGTTGAAGCTTTAGTCCGTGAAAATCAAATTGAATTTTTGGTCCTCCGTGCCATAAAAGAACTTCACCTTTACCGCCAAAATAATTTGCGTTCTTATTTGTAATGGAAAGCAAGTTTACTTTATATTGCCCGATTATAAAATAATTAATGCTGTCAATCAGCGTAACGCCATTTTTAATCGTAAAACTTTCTGCTTCACTAGAAGCAGTTAAACCATTATAAGCTTGTGAATAAGTTGTAACCTGCCAGGCATATCTTTGTTTGTCTTTCAGCTTTCCGGTTTCTTCAGGTAAAATATAAGATGACCAGGATGGAGGAATTTTATCATTATAAAAAACGTAAGGATTTTCTTTAAGTGCCCGGGCTGGAGTTTGTCCTTCATTTATCTCTGCAATCTTCAAACGAAAATTTGTTATTGATTTTACAAGCTTTGAATTATCCCAACTGAAAAGGTATGTCCTGCTGTGAGACTGGCTATGTAAAGTATCAGCTTCAAAATCCGCATTGTCCACAGGTGATAATAACGGGATAAATTCAACACTGCTTTGTACGGTAAACTTCCAGATGCTGCTTGAATCAATTAATCCTCCCCACGGTTCCGAATAAAGCCAGACACGCCAGGCATATTGTTTTTGATTTATTAAACTTCCTTCTTCTTCGGTTATCCAGTACATCGGTTGTGTAGGCAGGATATCATTCTTAAAAAAAACAGGTGGATTATTATTCAATGCAGATTCAGCATTCTGCCCCGGTAAAATTTCTGCAATCTTCAACCAGAAATTTGTTATTGTCTTTTTCAGGTTGATTGTTGTCCATGTAAACTTGAATGCTTTTGAGTACTGGCTTACCTGGGTTGCTGATAAGGTTGAATTATCAGCGGGTGAAACAAGTTCAACGGTTTTTTCTTCTTTAAATATTTTGAATGACCATACTTCACTTTTACCGTCAGTTTTGAATTGTACTACAGAAGGACTGCCTGAACCGCTTACTGCCTGAACCTGCCATGCATATTGTTTCCCTTCTTCAAGAGGGAGAGCTTCCGGCGGATATTGTAAAATTGTTTGACTTGTAAGAACAGTTTCATAAACAGGCTGATTGGATTGAACAGCTTTCAGCGGTGTTTGCCCTGGAAGCATTTCACACAATTTAAATTTGTAATCAACAAGTAAAGGCGGAGGAACTTCAACCTGCCACCACTGTAACACGGGCATCGTTGTGTTAATTACACTCATATGTGTCGGCAAGGATAAAGCGGGCGATCCGGCGAGTATTATTGCAAAATCTGCACACGACTGCGAAAGCATTGTGTTTACCTGCTTAACTTCAGCGCAGGTTGTATAATCTCCCTCAGGCAAATTACCGGTTTGGACAATTATATTTTTGAAGCTGGCATTATATTTAATTGAATTCCAGTCAAGGTAATCCATTGTTTGAAAAACCTGGCTTTCACCGGCAGCAAAAAGTATGGTCTTACTACTCGCACTTAATATTTCACCAACACTTTTCTTTGTCACTTTAAGAAAGATTACAACTTCTTTACTTTCCGTACCTGTATTAGTAATTGTTAATGTTGCAATACCAGGATTATTTTCCCAGCTGGAAATCGTTGGTACAGGGTAATATGAAGACATGGTTAAGGATGATATCCATTGCTGCGGAGAGGATGTTGATAATAACAGAGTGAGTAAAACTAAAACTGATCGTTTAACCATAATCACTCCAGATAAAAATGACAGGTCTTAAAACATTATTTAGTTTCGAAAATATCCGGACCGGTCACTCTTCATTTCAATTAAAAATACTAACTAATTTAAACCGAGTTATATTTGTTTTAAAAAGAGCAACCATCTGTTAATGGCGTCATTCAAAAAATTCCACACGCATTTTATTAAAAAGGAACGGCCGTGTCAAGTAAAAACTTGGATATCGATGCTTCAAATCACCAAAAAGTTTTACTTAATCAAAATCATTTTCTTTGATGCTATATATGAACCTGCCCGCAAGGTGTAAAAATAAATTCCACTTGATAAACTGCTTCCATTAAATTCAACATCATATGTCCCGGCAGATAATTCTTTGTTTATTAAGGTGATTATTTCTTTACCAAGAATATTGTATATACGTAGAGACGTCATATATGACGTCTCTACCGCTGGTAACGTAAATTTTATTGTTGTGGTTGGATTAAACGGGTTGGGATAATTCTGCTCAAGATTGAATGTGAGATTTTTGCTGCTTTCAGATTCAAGTAAGGTTGGATTTCCATTTCCATACGCTTCAACTCCAAACCATAATGTTTTTTCATTGCTCAGATCAAACTCAACTAAAAAATTATTTGGCAAAACCGGGTGATGCATTCTGAATGTTCCCTTTTCCTTGCCTGTATTATCAAGCGGAATCACTTTTAATGAATCTGCGGACACATTAAGATTCAACACAATTACGGTTGGTTTAATCTGGGTTGGAGTCCTGCCCCAATTATTGTGGAATGTTGTTGTGCCGTCCCAAACCATACCTGTATTTTGTGTTACAGTAGAAATTGTAATAAGAGATTTATCAGAAACAAAAATTGAATCATCAGTTAACGAAACCCAAGTTATGGTAGCAAAATCATCCGCACTCTTTATCTGAAGATTGCCTGCTTTGGAATTTATAAAGTTGTTAAGGAAACCGCTTACACCAATAAATTTCTCTGTTGTAACAGTTATCAGACCATTTGTATTCCAGATAATTTCATCAGTATCCGACACATAAGGACTTGCCGGTTCCTGCTGGTAAGCTGAAAAATCTGTTGGCGCTGCACTATTAAAAGATTCATTCCTGAATGAATGTATTAAAGATAATTTTTTGTTAAAGAAAGAAGGGCCATACCAATCTCCGGTTTCGTACTTCGGTAAGAGATTAATCATTTCATTACTGAAGTTTAGTTTAATTGTTTCTTTAGCCGGGGCAATGAAACCATTCCTGTATGCATAAGCGCAGGAAGGTATCAACGCCATTACAGCGTTATTGCGATGAATACTAAAATAGCTGTCAACTCTGTCTGCTATCCATTCTGATCCGCCGTTGTAATCGAAATACATTACAGCATCAGTATTATGAAATGATGAATAGGCTGTAGTAAAAATTAATCCTTCAGTTTGGTAACGGTTAGGGAAGCAGTAATTTATTTCGCTAACAGTAAAAGGTTTACCTACGGAAGCCACACCGGCAAAAACAGATGTTGTTCCCGTTGAAGACGATTTTACCATCGGCTCATTTGAAATTAACCAATCTGTTGATGACCAGGGTTCATTAGGAAACTGAGGATGATCCCAGTATGTATGATTATCAATGTAATCTAATTTAGATTGCGAAACCAAATCACCAGGACCAACATTCCAGTTGGTACCTACAATCGGCACTTTAACCTTAAGTGTATTTTTTAAGTAATCTTTCATTTCAGCATAAAAGTCATCCTGCAGCTTAATATAGAATGATGAAATATCTGCAATTCTTGCATCGGTATAAGTTACACATTCTGTGTAGTCAATCCTTTTTACATTTCTGCTTTCGATTGATTCTCCTGCGATTAAACCTGTCATACCGGTAATACCAAGTTTAATGATGTCAAACCAATACGTACCAAGATTATTATTAAATGAAAATGATAATCTTCCGGTGTTTATTGTTTCGCTTGCTTTGAAGCTGAAAGAATAAATTTTCCAGTCTGTTGTAACACCAAAACTTTTAGAGCCGTAAGTAGTGTAAGGGCTATCATCACGCATTATTGAGACGGAAATGGATTTGTTAGCGTCTGTCCTTGCGGCAAATTCAACTGTGTAAAGAGAATCTTTTTTTAATTTTATGTTTACCTGCTTCCATTGAATATGCCAGCTTGTGCCTGTTGTTTTTGTTACAGTGATTTTTGCAGATTTTAATCCTTCATAAGGATTTACAATATCTTTGCTCTGAGAAGCCGAGGCTGATTCGTGCAGTTCAACAATCCAGTTTGAGATTGTTGTGCCTGTTTCAAAGTTGCCGTCAACAATTTGATTTACAAAGTTTCCGATGCTAGCGCCTGCATTCCAGGCTGCAGCAATGTTTTGAGTAGAGGTATACTTGTCAGATAAAAATTTATTCCAGAGGCTATCCAGCATGTGGTTGTGCCGCCAGATTAATTTTCCTCCGTCACCAAATGTTTTTAAATTTCCGTCCCGCCACATTCTGTATAGTGAATTTTCATTTACAATTTCTACCATTGCCATTACAGGATCATCTACCAATGGAAGGATTGTGTAAGGATTAATGTGAGTTAAAAGCTGTTCAGCATATTCTTTCTCAAGTTGAATAAGATAAGGATCAAATATAGTTACGCCTTTTGCGTAATCGGGAATTGAATCCGCATACTGAATTCCGTCTGTTACTTTAAACGGTCTTGATACATTCAGATTCATATTTATATACACGCCGTTTTTCTTCAACTCTGCAATATTGTTTTCAAGCAAATCAAGGTTGAACGGATTGAGCGATCTTGTATTTACCGCGTCACTAAATAAACTTTTACTGCTCCATGGGTTATCAAGATGATGGAGCCTCATCAGGTTGAATCCCATTTTTCTTATTCGTCCTGCAATCATTGCAGCCTTGTTATAATCAGGAAATGCGCCGTCACCTGCCATGTTCCCACCCCAGAATCTTATTCGCTCTTCACCGGATGCAAAATTTCCGTCAGAGTTAATTGAAATGAAATTTTTTATTTCTTTAACGGGAAATTGCGGCAGGAATTTCTGGGTGGTTGTATCATTCCATGGTAAATTAAAATTAAACCCGTTTGAAAAGTTTTGTGATAAAATAAAACTGTTCAGAAAAAATATTACAGTAAAAATTTTTTTAATCATAAATCAGTCGGTAATGTTTAGTTTTGTTCCTGATGTAAAATTGAATTCCCTGTTCGGACTTAATTATTCTTGTGGTATTTGTATTTATTTCATCAAAACCATTTTTTTCGATTCTATATATGAACCTGCCCGCAAGGTGTAAAAATAAATTCCGCTTGAAAGGTTACTACCATCAAAATTAACTTCGTATTCTCCTCCCGGATTTTTTTCATTTAAAAGAACAGCAACCTCATTACCAAGTATATCAAAAATCTTTAATGTTACATTTTGTAAAGACGGGGCATGCCCCGTCTCTACATGTGGAATTGTAAATTTTATTGTTGTGGTTGGATTAAACGGGTTCGGATAATTCTGTGATAAGAAATATTTTTCCGGCTTGTTATTATCAGTTTCATCAACAGAGGTGCCGGTATCATTTTTTCTTCCCGGTGTACCATAATTTAAAGAAGCCATCCAGTTGGTGGCAACCGAATTATCACTAAGCGGATCAATTAATGCAAGCGTAGCTCCTGTCCCGTCCGCTTCAACAGGCCATGGAGAATTATCATCGAAAGTAAGCGAATCAATTATTCCTAAATTCCAGTCGAACAATCTTATTTTTTCTCCGCCGTTGTTCAACCCGAAATTAAAATCGCCAAGTTTGTTTTTAACTGACGGAAATGCAAGTGAGAACTTTGCTGTATCTCTGCATACAACCAAATAATCATTCGCTTTTATTATTGTGTTGGCAGGAAAAGCAAATGTGTGAGCATCATCTTCATCTTTAAATATCCAACCGGAAATATCGGCATCAATTGTATCTGTATTGTATAATTCAAACCAGTCTTCACAATCAAGTTCCGCTGAAGGATTATAATTGATTTCGTTTATTACAACTTTGTTAGTATAATCGCTGTCTGCTTCAAACACTGCTGTAGCAGAAAAAGCGGTTTCGGTTGGTAATGTAATAGTTTCCTTGTTGCCTCCTTCAATTCCATTCCACTCCTTAAATTTATAACCCGGTTTAGCTATTGCGGTTAATGTTACGGGATTTCCTTTATAATAGAATCCGTACCATGGAAATGAATTAAGCTCAAGCGAATTTAATTTTATCTTTCCTGCTGTCGCATCGGAAAGATTCAGGTAAACAAGCAACGTTGAATTAATCTTAAATTGATCTTTAAAAAATCCGGACAGGTAACCGATTCTCTCATCTGCAAATTTTTCAAGTTTTGCTACATTAGCGTTCCAGTTGTCAATATCGCCGCCCCATCGTTCAATGTGTTCAGGCATTTCCTTTTCAATACCTGTTTTCAACCTTTTGATAACTTTCTTAACGTTCTCTGCTTTAAATATTGTATTTGAAAAATCTGCAAACCGATTGATAAAACTTGTTTTAAATTCTTCATTAAGCAATAACCGTCTTAATAAGAGAGTAGACCATGGCGGATTTGGCCAGCTTGGTCCGTTTGCTTCCAAAGCAAATTTCAGAGTATTGTGTGTGGCTCCCTGATTGAAAAGACCGAACCCGAAATCTGTATCGTATAAAATCCATCGCCACTTGCCGTCGTCTTTCTGCGGTCTCCAGAATTTAATATTGTTACTCGGCCAGTCTGTATTTCCAAAATATATCTCGGCAATTGTATAATTAATAAACTCATCCACATCCATTCTTAATTTTACAAACTCATAGTTAAGTTGCTGGCTCATATCTTTCTTGGAAATAAAATCCAGCAGGGCTTTGTAATGAGAATTACTTCCTTGTATTACAGTTGCGTTACCTTCAAGAAGGTCAAGACTATCCGGGTTAACGTTGTGGTGCGATGCAAGGTAATGCTCATTTACTTTTTCGCGGATGTTATGGATTCCCCAGTACTTTCCGTTCAGGTAAACAATGGCGGGGCGGTAAGCAAGCATATCAATATCTTTATTCCTTACGAGAGTATGCATTAAACCGTCTCTGAACAAAGTATAACTCCAGTCGTTCCCTCCATTACGGAGAATAAAGCTCTCGAACTTATCAATCTCAAGATCAGGGAAGATTTGATATTTTATTTTTCCGGTGCCGTAAGTGTTGCGTGCAAAAACAGCAAGTGACTTTTGCGGCTGTGCCCTGCTCCAACCACCAAATATTTTTACTCCTGCATCAATACTAAAGGCCTGTGTTCCATCCGGTTCATACATTTCAATATGGATTGGCTTTTCCCAATCCTGCCAGAAGTTTGCGCCGAAGTTTGGGTTTGCTGTTTCTGCACTGTCACCCAGGACGTAGATTCCAAAATCATTATCCCAGAGATTAGGCGGATTTGTTGTAATCGATACGGTTGGCAGATCCGTTGGATTGTTTATTATATATGTGTTTGTAATTGTATTGCTTGATGTTGTATCATTTAAAAAAGATTTGGCTCTTACAACGGTTGTTTTATTTAAAGTGATTGGCGAATTGTATTTATATGATTTTGTTGTCGGCTCTGAGCCGTCGCTTGTAAGATAAATTTTTTCATCCGGTGAGTTTGATGTGATGGACAAGGAAACCGGGACGTTAAATATTCCGCCATTGATAGAAAAAACAGGCGGCTGCAACGTTGTATTATTTTGTCCAATGATATTATAGTTTAAAATAACTGTAAGAAAACAAGTAACCGATATTAGAAAACTTTTCATGAATGTACACCAGAATTTTAAAAATGTTCTTCGTCAAAAAAGAGATTTATGTGCTCAATGCCGACAATATTTTTTAAGTCTCTTAAAAACTCATTGTTTTTATCTTTATTCCGCAATTGGACGTAGTAGGACAATTCCAATCCCTCTTCGCTGCCGAGTGATTTAACGTTGATCAGTTTATAGCTTTTACAATATTTCTTTATCACTTTCTGATACGGAACTTCATTTGAATCATCTGTGTAGTAAAACTGCAGCAGGTATTCTTCACGTGTTGAGGGGAGTGAGTTGAACTTTGACAGTGCAAGCAGAACGACCCCAATAAAGATTGTTCCGGCAATTGCTATCGACAATAATCCAACGCCTGTTGCCATACCGATTGCGAGCGAGTAAAAAATAAAAACTATATCGAGAGTATCCTTAACCGCGGTTCTGAATCTTATAATAGACATTGCTCCGACTAATCCAAATGCGCGGGCAAGATTATTTCCTATTACCATAATTACGATTGTGGTTATCAGTGACAAGGTAATCAGGGAAATTACAAAGGAATTTGTGTAGCCGGTGCCCTTGTAAGATGTCTTGTAAAAGAAAGCAATTATTAACCCGCACAAAAACGAAACAATTAAATTTGCAAAGACATCGCCGAACGAAACTGAGAAATTAACAATACCTTGAAATTCCCGGGACATTTTCAGATAGCTTCCTTACGTGAGATTTTATCCTTCCAAACCGGGTTGCCCAGAGCAAGAAATTTTTTATTTGACGTTGGTCTCAGTTCTTTATCGGCATCAATGCAAATTGAATATTTTGAAACTGCTAACCGTATTAACTGGAATTTATTAATGATCTTTGAGAAGTGTTCCGGAAAGCCCTGGTAAAACTTCATCTCAAACACGAAATGATTTTTAATTGCAGGCTTCAGAATATTATCTTCATACAAATCGGCAAACAACGGAAGGGAGTAGTACCTTAGATTTTTGTCAAAAGTTATTCTGATGTTAGTGTCGAACCTGGAAAAGTATGCTTCACGTTCATACACAACAAGAGAGATCGGTTTTAATAATTTTTTGTTAACGTGGAAAAAGAATCTTTGTGCGTTTTTAATTGAATCCGCATCACTTTGAATTATGTAACTATCAAGATCGCCGGTATAAAAAATATCATCAAGATTTTTATAGTAAATTTTTGAGCGATGCTTGTCAATAAAATTTTCTCTTTTCCTTTTTATCTCAAGAAATACAACGCAGTCGTCCATAAATTTATTATAACCGCGGATTCTTAATTTCTTGCGGATTTTCAATCCTTCAATCTTTTCATGGTAAAAATCAAGATTGGGTGAATCGTAATAAATACTTCTAACAGTATATTGATTATTCTCGCAGGCCGAAGCAAATCTATCTGTTTCCACGAACGGCAACATTTCATTGCGGATATCGTCAAGATATTTATTTGGCACAAGATATTTATATTCCCGGCGCAGCAATATCCTGTTCCCAAAGAGAAATTAAAATTTGATTCGTAAACCTTTTCATTTTAGCAGCTGTAAATTTTATTTTACAGAAAAATCCTTTCAATTACCTTTTTACAGGTCTAATATAACTAAAAATATGTGTTATATATAATTGAAAAAATCACCCCGATCTCTGCCGCAAAGAATATTATCCGAAATACTATTTGAGTACAAGAAGCTTTCTTGTTAAAGATTTATTGCTACATCGCAAAGTGTAAAAATATATGCCGGAAGAGACTGTTGTATTCGATTCATTTTTTGAATCCCAGGTAATCATATTCTCTCCCGGGAGAGATAAATCGATATGTTTTGAATAAATTGTCTTCCCGAGTGCATCAAATATATAAAAATCGAGAGGTGTTTCCTTAGCTACATTATATTTTATTATTGTTCTTCCGTTAAAAGGATTTGGAAAATTCTGGTGAAGCTGGAATTCATCGGGTACAATATTTCCTGTTTCAATTTCACCGGTTGATAACTGATCAATTATAATTCCGTTTAGTAAAGTATTATCAATTTCAGCCGCAAAATATAAATCAAGAATTTCATCGGTTACGTGTATGTTTTCAAACGTAAGTACATAAGCGTTATTTTTACCGGCAACCTGGAATACATCCAGGTTATCTGCACTTAAAGAATCCTCGATATAAATATCGAATACTCTGCTCCCTGCAGTTGAAAAATAATTTTCGCTTAACAGCAGTTGTAACTTATATAAACCATTCGGCACTCTTACTTTGTATGCAACCAGGCCATATTGTTCAGACTGAAAGATAGAATCGTCCTCTGTGTTATTTATTTGTGTTTCGGCAGGAACTTCCGAAGTCGAACCTTCACAATAACCATATTCTGTTGTTTCATTGAATCTTTGATCGGGCAGAAATCCCATTGCTTCCGGACCGCCGATGTTTATTTTAACAGGAAAACTTAACGGCTTAGACATATTAATGCTTACTGCTCTTAAGGTGCTTGTATTTGGGGGAACAAAAAGGTCTTTTATGCCAGCGTAAGTTATCAGGTTATATGATTTGTTGAGATCAAGATTTGATGTAAAGAGGAGCATGGTTTTTTTATCATCTTGAAGACGGACGCTGTCTATTGTTACTCCGCTAACAAGATAAAGATTTTTATTTTCGGCAGAAGTTTTATCAAGTTCTTCAGAATATTTTGCTACAAACCTGCCGGGTTCCGCTCTAACCCAAAGCAGGTATGGAGGTTTTACATCTGTATACCCGATGTTAGTGTTATTTGTTAAGCAAAGAATTAGCTTGCCGTCACTGAACACGGCATTATCATGAATGAATGAGCAATTGTTACCGTTCCATGTATGTGTTCCTTTCTCCCACTTTGTCTCATCCCAGGAATCCAGGTTATCAGTCCAAAGATGCGTGAAGTTATTTTGGGAACCATAACTGCCTGTGCCCGGGGTATATGAATAGTAACTTACAAAATCATAATAGGCGAAGGCAGGCAGTGCATTTTCATTCCATGTACCTACCCAGTTATCATAAGCCGGGTTCCAGATATTCATCATTATTTTTTGAGGATGAACCAATGTGCTGATATGTTCACCCGTCTGACGATAAACTTCTTCACCGTCAATAAACCATGCAACATAATCAGGTGTCCACTCAAAAGCGTAAGTGTGATAATCTAAAGACGGGTTGAAATTAACGGGCTGTGAACGTACATGATTTTTTTGTCCCGGAGTTATTGTATTGAATTGAATATTGTTCTCATAGCGGCCGAGTATTTCAATATCAATCTCGTTCCAGTTGCTTGTGCCAACACCATCGTAATAAGTAAAAAAGGAAGCAAGCATTCCATCTCTTTGTGCCGCTTTAATCTTAGCCTCGAACCGGCCGTAGGTATAAGCTTCTTTTGTCCTGTACTCTGCGCCGTAATAATCCTTTGCATGTAAAAATCCCGTAAGAGACACTAATAAAAATAAAATGATTGCTTTTTTCATAACGGTAAATCCATCTGTTATTTATAAAACTATTTCACTAAAATTAATTTTTTTGTAGAGATAAAATTTTCCGCCTTCAACTGGTAATAATAAATTCCGCTTGATAAGCTGCTTCCGTCGAAATGAATTTCATACCTGCCCGCTTGTTTCTCTTCATTCGTAAGCGTAAGTATTTCTTTTCCCAATATATCGTAAATTTTTAACGATACAAAACCTGCTTCAGGAATCTGATAACGGATTGTTGTAGCAGGGTTGAATGGATTCGGAAAATTTTGTTCCAGTTCGTATTTATCGGGCACCCCGGTCAGTTCAACTCCGGTGGTAATGTCAAATGCTACATTATCTGAATAAGGAGTCCAGCGAAGATTCTGATCACGATATTTTACTCTGTAATAATAAGTTTTCCCATCTGTAAATTTTGATTTACTTAAAGTAAGCGTTGATAGATCAATGCCGGCATTTTTGTCAACAGGATTAAAATTACCATCAACTCCGTAAATATTCTGCCAGTTGGAGATTGAATCAATTACGGTCGATTTGAAGTTCGGATCCTCACTTACCTGGAATCTTGAACTCATCAAAGCATCACTTCCTGTAAAAGCAGAAGCGTTAAAAACAATGCTGCTCTCGTTTTTAATAGGGTTGTTTGCAACGGGTTTTTCAGGTGCAGGTTGGTTTAATCTTCTGTGCCATCTATCTAACAATTCTGCATTAAGAGTTTTACTTTCATTGCCAAGGCTGTACATAGATTCTTCGAAAGTTTTATTCTCAATATCAATTTCCATTAAGAGAAAATGGTAATGATCAAACGAAGTGTGAATCTGCGGGTAATCCTTGTTTATGAATTCACCCCAGTTATCTGTAGCGCCGCCGCCGCCGCCGGCACATACTGTTCTGAAATCCCCATTATCTTTATCTGATTCTATTACTCCTCTTTCAAAGGCATGAGTATGACCATAAGTAACCTGCTGTACTTTTGAATATTTTTTTAGAATCGGAAACAGTTCATTTCTTACCCAGTTCGGCCCGCCATCAAATGTTAATGCTTCAACCCATAATTCTGTTAGGAAAGGATGATGGAAAATGAAGAATACAAAATCAATATTAGGATTGCTTTCGAATTCTTTTAATTTCATTTCTACCCACACTTTTTGAAGTGTGCCGGCTGACTTTACAATGTTTGTGTTAAGACTTATTATAGCTGTGTTTCCAACTGTGAACGAATAGAATTTTTCATTCTGTGCACTTGGGTAAGGGAATGCAGAAAATTCATCGTAGTGAAAATAATCATAATAGAACTGGGTCTCTCCCTCATGATTTCCTGTTGTTGTCATAATTGGGACATACGGAGAAAGGGGAGCGAATGGTGCAAAGTACTGATCAGTAAACTGGTTAATTGCACTTCCGTTTACAACCAAATCCCCGGAATGAAGAATAAGGTTAATCTGGTTCTGGATATCAGTACCATATAATTCTTCAACTTTTTGTTTTGCAGCCCTTATAACTTTCATGGCCATGCTTGTATCGCTGGAATGAGTATCGCTGAACTGCAGAATTCTGATTTTTCCTTTATATGTTGAATCAGGGTAAGTTTTAAATGAATATATTTTTGATTCACCGCTTCCGCTTATTGCTTTGTAGAAATAAGTAGTATTGGGCTGCAGGTTTGTTAATTTAACCGTATGCCATCTGAAAGGATCGCTGATAACTTCATTTGTACCTGCAACAGATTGACCAAGGGACTCGGTCGTGCCGTATTCAACATTTGTAATAGCTGCGGCAGTATCATGCCAGCATATAAATGTAGAAGTAGGAGTTGTAGACTGAAGGTAGGGGAGTAGTACTAATTGTTTAATACCGGTCTGGTGTCCGAATCCTCCGAGGTTTTTAACCTCGTCATCGGTTAGGGAGTAATTCCATATCTTTAATTCAGAACAATAAATCTCGCTGTCTTCACCATCGTTATCTGCAAAAATTAAAAGTTTATCAGCAAGAGCAAATCTTCCGTCTACACTTTGTGCGGTTCCATTATGAATTAATTTTCCGTCAACGAAGTACTTGTACTGTTTTCCGTTCTCAACAGAAATTACAAGGCGGTACCATTCGTTTTTTTCAATCTGGCTGCTTGAATAGCCGGTTGCTCCAACACCGATATTTCCAGTAGGATTAATAAAACAATCGCCATCATCACCATTCCCGGTGCTGGTCTGAAAAAATGAATACCAGGGGCCCAAATCAGGAATTTTAAAATCGAATTGCAATGTGTAACTGTTAACAGATAAACCCCCGCCGTTTGCAGAAATTCCGTGTGTCATTTTATAATAACTACCTATTCCAATTTTAACGGCGTCATTACCATTGGCTGGTCCGTCAACAATTTCGTGTGTGCCTATTAATTCTAAAGGAAGCCCAAGATCCGGTTCTGCCTTTAAAACATCATTCGGGTCATCAAATTTCCAGTTACCAACAAGCTTGGGAGTATTAGCTGTTGTATCGCCTAATACATGTCCGAATCCGCCTAATGCCATAATCTCACTTTCGGCTAAAGCTCTGCTCCAGATGGAAGTCTGTGCTATATCCATTACACCGTCTTCTCCATCGTTATCTGCAAAAAGAAGTAACGTCGCAGGTAATGAAAATCTACTGTCAATATTCTGTTTATTTCCATCCAGCAGAAGCTGCCCGTCTAGATAAGTGCGGAAAAATTCTCCATTCTTTACTGCAATTATCAGCCTGTACCATTCATTTGGTGAGACGGAGTAAGCCCCGTAACCAGTTGCATTTGTTCCTAATTTTCCTTCAGTATTAATGAAAAAATCGGCGTCATCTGAATTGGTTTGAGTTGTCTGGAAAAAGGCCTTCCAACTTGTAATATCAGGAACCTTGAAATCGAACTGAAGAGTATATTCATTTACTAATGAACCACCGCCATTTGCAGAAATTCCATGTTCTGCCTGGTAGTAGCTTCCAGGGCCGATTCGTACTGCTTTATTATTTTGCGAAGGGCCATCGACCTGCTGGTGGGTACCAACAAGGGTTAAATCTTTTCCAAGGAATCCTTCAGCCAGATTATCACTGTTATCAAATTTCCAGGTGCAAGCTGGTTGAAGGATGTCTACTGGTAATAAATGTCCATATCCACCAAGGTTTTGAACTTGATATGAAGTTAACGGTTTATCCCAAATTGCTACTTCAGCAACATCAATTTCACCATCATCACCATCATTATCTCCGAAAAGTAAAACAATATTTTCAAGACTAAATCTGTCATCAATTACCTGTGCGGTTCCATCTAATAAAAGCTGGCCATCAAGGTAATACCTGTAATGTGTTCCGTTATTAACTGAGATTACAAGACGATACCATTCCCCTGCAGAAACAGCATAGGAAGAATAGCCGGTTGCCTGTAGACCAATATTACCGCTTGTATTTATAAACCCTTCACCGTCATCACTGTTCAAAGGATTGGTTTGTAAAAAGGTATACCAACTTCCAATGCCTGGTACCTTAAAATCAAATTGAATAGTATATTCATTAACTAATAATCCGCCGCCATTAGCGGATATGCCATGTGTCATTTTATAATAACTGCCAACACCTATACGTACAGCATTATTTCCGGTTGCCGGGCCTTCAACGCTTGATTGGGTACCGACTAATTCAAGGTTAGAACCTACCTCAGATTTTGTAAGGTCAGAAGAATCATCAAACTTCCATTGACCAACCGGATTAGGAGTTTGTGAAAAAATTATCTGATAGTTTACTAAAAATAAAACGAGTAGAAAACGGAATGAACTTTTCATATTTATCCTGCATTTAAAATAGATTTTTTGAAAAGGGAACTACTGGAATGCAAAAATAGAAGAGGGAGCATGGAATCACAATCGCATGTTCATGGTATTATGGTGTTTTAAAAAAACAGTACTTATAAGGAAATTTTAAGGCAGGTTAATTTGAAAAAAAAGGGGAGCTTCTGCTCCCCTTAAATGTGGAAATTAAGTACGGACAAATTTACTTCATTAAGATCATCTTTCTTGTCTGAATGTAATTCCCGGCTTGCATTCTGAAAAAATAAATTCCGCTTGCATATCCGGCTCCGTTGAAGGAGATTTCATAAGTACCAGCTTCCTTCTCTTCATTCACCAGGTTAGCTACTTCCCTGCCTAAAGCATCAAAAATTCTTATATTAACTTTTGATGAGACCGGTAATTCATAGTTAAATTTTGTTTCAGGATTAAATGGATTCGGGAAATTCTGTGAAAGAGAATATTCTTTCGGAACATTCTTTCCTGATTCAACAATCTGGGAATACCATGCAGAACCGTCAAGATCAATCTGTTTCAGGCGGTAATAGTAATTACCAGCTTTAATATTCCTATCAATAAAAGAGTAGCTATGTTTTTCAGTTGATGTTCCAAATCCCGCAACAAACCCGATTTTTATGAAATCTGTTTTATTGCTGCTCTTTTGTATTTCGAATCCGGCATTATTTGTTTCAGTAGCTGTTGACCATTTCAAATTAACATTGTTTGCGTTAGTTTCTGCTGTAAATGAAGACAGTTCTACCGGGACATTTATAATTACAGGCATTTTACAATTGCTGTATAGTTGAGAAATTTCCTCTGTAGAAAGTGCTCTGTCAAATATTGCAACATTATCTAATTGGCCATTAAGGTAAGAAATAGTACCCGTGGTTCCGCTTTTACCAAGCATTGCAACCTGTCCTGTTAATACTGTACCCGTTAAAGGAAGAGTTCCTTTTAGAACTCCATTCATATAAATCTGTGCATTAGCGCCATCATAAACACCAACAACATTAATCCATTTTCCAGTAATCAGGTCAGCCTGAGCAATACCGGGTCTTGCTGCGCCGCCTGTTGTTGCTGCTTTAAATCTTAATTCTTTATTCCCTTTATCTGCATAGATTACATATTGGTCTCCCTGAGAATCAAACAAAGGTCCGTAAGACATTGTCATTTCTGTTGGGAGATAATTAAGTTTTGTCCAAACAGATACAGTCACCTTGCCAGATGTAATATCGAACGAAGGTGAAGATGAAAACTGTACATAATTATCAACTCCGTTAAAGCCAAGTGCATTACCTGAGTATCCTGCCCATGGACTTGAACTCATAATTGTACCGTTATTTTTATTCGGGGAAAAATCGAATAATGTATCCGTACGGGCTTCATCCATTGAGTAATATGCAATTAAGTTTGGAGGAAAACCAAAATGATGAACGACATATGAACTGTTCTCAGCAATTGTATTTTGAATCGCAGCTCTGTCTTTCAGGTTATTTATCATTAATACATATTCTAAATTTGATAAAGGTGTTGTGGTAAGAATAACCGATTTTCCGTCGAGAGCTAATACTGCGGTTTGTACAGAAACACCGTTATCAAAAACATAATTGGATTTATTTTCTGCCGTTGACTCATCAAGCATTTCGCTGAATTCAACTATAACCTTAGTTTCCTCTCCGTAAGATGTTATATATACAGGTTGAGGAGGCTTAGTATCAGTAGTTGTAGTTGCGGTTACTTCATTGCTGTAGTTTTGGCTTAAAAGCGCCTGAGAATTTTTGGCTCTAACCCTGTAATAAAAAGTTTTATTTTCAGTATTGGTAGCGTCAAGAAATGATGTTTGATCTCTATCTACTGTAGCAATCAAAGTTGTGGGTGACGGATTAAGATCTCTGTAAATTTCATATCCGACAATTACACTTTCATAAGTTACTGAAGGCTGCCAGGTTAATTGAACATCTGTTTCAGTCACAGAAGGAATGTCCAGGATAACATCTGAAGGATGAGGATCAATGGCAGCAGTGTTAACTGATGAATAAATATCAAATATTTCTTCCGGTGATAGAGCCCTGTTAAATACTTCAACATGATCAATCTTGCCTTTAAAGTATGAGGGGGTCCCCTGAACGCCGCTCTTTCCAAGCATTGCTACCTGACCGGATTTAACATTTCCGGTAAGAGAATGAGAATCCTTAAGAACACCATTAAGGTAAATCTTTGCGTTTGATCCATCGTAAACTCCCACTACATGTATCCATTCTCCGGCTATAAGATCAGCGCCCGGTATTCCCGGCCGTTCTGCTGAAACGGTTGTTGCGGTTTTAAATCTTAATTCATTATTTCCTTTATCTTCGTACAAAACATATTGGTCGCCGTCGGAATCGAAAAGCGGACCATATGCTCCCGGCAAATCTGCAGGCACATATGCTAATTTAGTCCACAGCGAAACCGTAACTGCCGGACCATTAATATCAAAGGAAGATGAAGTGGTGAATTGTACAAAGTCATTAACTCCGTCAAACTCAAGTGCATTTCCAAGCAAACCCTCTGAAATGAATGCTCCGTTTTTAATTGTTCCATTATTAGCATTAGAGGTACCGTCAAGAATCAGCGTATCGGAACCACTTACCTGAACATCATCAAGCTTATAATATGCAATCATATTTGAAGCCATATTATAATGCCTGAAAATAGTTGAACTCGTAACCATTTTATTCGCAGTAATTGCTCTGTCTGTTATATTCTTTACGGTAATAGTATAAGTTGTGTCAGTCATACTTGTGGTTGTTAGTGTTACGGTTTTTAAGTCCAATGCTAATTTTGCGCCAAGTACCTTAACATTTTTGTTTATTGAATAATTTGTTTTTGTTTCTGCTGTTGTTTGTTCAACTCTTTCGCTGAATTGTACATAAACTGTAAAAGTATCACCCTTTGAGGTTACAGATGAAACAGTAGGTTTAGTTGCGTCAGTTAAAGTTGTAGCAGATACATTGTTGCTATAATTGTTACTTAGTAAACCCGCAGCGTTTTTAGCTTTAATACGGTAGTGATATGTTTTATTTTCATTATATGTCTCATCAATAAATTCGGTTGTATCTCCAACGGTCGTGTATAAAGTTGTTGGGTCGGCATTTATATCGCGGTAAATCTCATATCCGGCTATTCCACTTTCTGGATCTGAAGCCTCTCCCCATTTTAATGTAATTTTTGTTTCACCAGTTGGGACCGCAGAATCAATCACTACATCAGTTGGGGCCGTAACATCAGAAACAATAACAAGAGTTTGAGGATAATTGGTTGTAATAGCATCAATACCCTGTCCAATCAAAGTTAACATCTGGCTTGAACTATTAATTGTCCATGCGTTAAAAAAAATATTTTTAGAGTGGGCATATTCAATTAAAGAATTGGTAATTGATCCACCGCTTCCAACCCATTCACCGCCAAGTGATGCTACCTGATCAATCATGGATGTGGTTATTGTTCCAAAAAGCTGGACGTCAATTGAAGTATCCAGGAATTTTGAAACTGCAAGCTGGGAAGAAGTAAAGCTTGAAAGTATTACCCGACTCTGCATATTCCAGTCCTGAATCATCTTGACGACCTTTTGTACAATGGTAGCATCAGAAGATTTAATTTCTGCAACGATATCAATATCAGGATTATCTTTTGCCAGTTTTAATGCTTCGGCAAAGGTAGGAATTTTTTCACCGGTAAAAACAGTGCTAAACCAGGAGCCTGCATCCAACGCGCGAAGCTGTGCATAAGTAAAGGAACTTAAACTTCCGGTTCCATCGGTTGTACGGTCAAGTGTGTTATCGTGCATTATCATAAGCGAGTCATCACTTGACAATTGAATATCAAGCTCAAAATAGTCCGCTTTAGCTTCAATTGCTTTTACCCAGGCAGAATAGGTGTTTTCGGGTGCCAGTGAAGAACAACCTCTGTGTGCAATATTAATTACAGTAGCAAAGCTTTGAAAACCGGAAAGCAGGATTATTGCTGTAATTAGGAACAGTGTCTTTCTAATCATTTAATACTCCATATTGTTAATTAATAAAGTTTATTCGTGAGAAATATATTTACGAATCAATCATGCTTTTGTTTCAGTATTGTGAGTAATGGCCTCGGACTTTTGACCGTTGTTAAAATAGATTTTTATAAAAGGCATATCAATCGCATGTATGTGGTATTCTAAGCCGGGATTATTTCATTAAAATCATTGGTCTTGTTTCTGCTTTATCAGCGGATATTAAATTATAAAAATATATTCCCGAGGCTAAGTCTGTTGCATTAAATACGGTTGTGTAATTTCCTGTATTTTTATATTCATTAATTAATGTTTTTATCTCATTACCCATCAAGTCATAAATTGTTAATTTTACTTTACCCGGCTTATCAATATAGAATTCAATTGTTGTTGAAGGATTGAACGGATTGGGGTAGTTCTGTTTAAGTTGAAAATGATCCGGTGATTTTGACTCAGAATTATTTTCAATGCCGGTAGTCCATCCGAGTTTTTCTGTTATGTATGAAGCAAGTTTTTCTCCCATAGCTTTCTGGTGGCGAACCCGCGGGTGTTTTGACCATGCAGGATCAAAGGGGAAGAAATATGTTCCGATGTTTTGATCATTATCGTTATTGTTTAATGATTCTACTGCACCTTTTATATATCCGGGCCAGGGTGATCCGGTTCTTGTAGCATCCATACTGCCTAATGCACAAACAATAAAAGCAGCCTGATGATGACTGCGGATTTTACGTACAAAATTAGCGTAAGTATTTGTTATGGTTGCAGAATCCCTTGAACCAAGTAGCCAACTGTCATTCTGCATAATATTGATTACTACAACATCTGGTACAAACAAATCAAAATCCCACTCACTTTCTGCTTTTTCAGGATCAAGCCGGTAGTAATAATCGGGCATAACCAGATTGAAAAAACTTTTCATAAGCCCAATACCGCTTTTTGCAATGCACATATACTCAGCCTTTAATAACCGTGATGCCACAGCACCATAGGCGAGAAAATTATTTTCGTATTTCAGATTATCATCGGCATAAGAATCAGGTGCTTCATCACCATACCCGCAGGTAATCGAATCTCCATAGAATAATATCTTACGTAAAAGTTCTGCATCCGGTTCAAGAAGGTTTTTTCCTTCATCTATTTCCAATCCAAGGAATTTGGTTGAACCTGTGGATGCTTCCGTTCTGCGGAAAATTAATAGACTATGAACAGTATCTTTTAATACGGATGAAACCGGATATTTGTTGCTGCCTTTCTTGCAATCAATTAGAAAAGGATGATCATAATCCTCATCAATGTAAATATCAAAATAAGACTGACCTGTTGAATCATCCAGGGTTATACTAAGCGAAGTACCTTCAAACTTAGTCTTAATGTATGTTCCCGGCCAATAAAGAACAGGGCTATCAGGAACACTATTGTTAATTCTTCCCACATAAAAGAAGTTGGGATTATCTGCTGTAATTGTTGTCCCCGATAAATTTGTGATCAATAAAAAAAGAATGAACGGAAGTAAACGTAAAGTATTAAAAGTAACCTTAGCCATTTAAAACCTCTCGATTTAGAATCTTGTTATTGCATAAGTATTTATATCAACAAAGAATTGAATCCAGGTAATTTTCTGAATTGTCAGTAAAAAAATAACCTTGACGGAAGCCGTGCATCAATAGCATGTTCGTGGTATAAATATATTTCCTGAGGAGTTTTTTAACAGCAGAGAAACCAGGCGAGGAAATACCTGAAGTAAGTTTGATTGGAAAATTAAGGTAACAGATTCTCTTTATAAACTTTTGAAATTACTCCGGCGCGCGTATTTACATGGAGTTTTGTATATATATTTTTAACGTGAGTATTTACCGTGTGAAAACTCAGGAATAATTTATCTGCAATTTGTTGTTTGGTTAACCCTGAAATAATGAACTGAAGAATTTCTTTTTCCCTGTCTGTCAACCCGTAGTCCTTTTTCTTTGGCTTCAAACGGGTAAACATGTCCAGCACCTTATGAGCTATTTTCATATTCATTGGTGCGCCGCCTGCTAAAATTTCTTTTATTGCATCAACAATTTTTTCCGGTGAAGAATCTTTAAGCATATAACCCGATGCACCGGCGCATAGTGCATCAAAGACGTTATCATTATCATCATAAACAGTTAGTATTAATATCTGTACCAAAGGTGATATTGTTTTAAACTTTTCAATGCCTGCAATTCCGCTCATACCCGGCAGCCCAATATCAAGCAGAATTATTTCAGGACCATTTTCGTGTTTAAGCACATCAATTGCTTCTTCACACATTGAAAAGGAGTGCGAACATCTCATCCCTTGCGTTCTTTCAATCAGATTAACCAGTGATTTTCTATACCGGAGGTTATCTTCAATAATCCATATATCTATTTGATTCGCAGTTGTTTCGGAACTCATTTTTTTTTGTATTATTTTCATTTAAAAAATAAAGACTATTAAAAAGTGTATCTATACCACGTTTGCGTTATTTTTTAAGAAATATCATTTTGATTTTTAAGTGGGAATAATAAGTCTTATCAAAGTGCCCTTTCCTTTATCTGAAGATATAGAAAGCTGTGCATTCATTTTTTCAGCTCGTTTTTTCATATTGTATAACCCGTTGTTTTCTTTAACACCCATAACATCAAAACCTTTTCCGTTATCCTGAATCTGCATAGTAAAATTTTTTGAATCACCCGACAGATCAACAATACACTTTGTAGCATTGGAATGTTTAACTACATTTGTAAGGCACTCTTTATACAACAGAAAAATATTTCTGCGGACTTCCAGGTTGAAGCCTTCCATATTAACTCCGCTTGAAGCATTAAATGTCCACTCAAGGTTTGACAATATTTTTGCTGCTGTTTCTTTCATTTTAAAAACAATATCTTCGCTGGCATCATTCCTTGGATTAATAAACCATATGATATCCCGCATAGCATCAACGGTTTCTTTTGCAGTCTTACTTATATCAGAAGAAAGTTCATGCTCGTTCCTGTTTAGTGAATTGCTTTGCATAAGCATCTGACTGTTTACACTAATACTGCTAAGGTTGCTTCCAATTTCATCATGAAGATCACTTGCAATGTTATAACGGAGCCTTTCCATTTTTAATAGTTGTTTAATTCTGTATTGATATAAAGTAAAACCGATTGCAATAATTATAATAAAGACTGATATTCTGAACCACCATGTATTCCACCAGGCAGGAAGAATTATGATCTTAAGTAATTTTGGTTTTCCCCATATTCCGTCGGGGTTTGTTGCTTTCACAAAAAAACGGTATTTACCTTCCCGAATATCTGTATAATAGGCGGTTGTTCGTGTATCTGCGTTTACCCAATCCGGATCAATACCTTCAAGTTTATATGCAAAATTATGTTCATTAACAGGTAGTAGATCCAGAGCATTAAAACTTAATGAAAAGAAATTCTGGTTATGTTTTAATGTTATTTCATCGGTGGTTAAGAGTGATGTAGGCAGTGGAGCTTCAACATCAAAAATTTTAAATGATGTAAGAACAACGGGCGGACCAACAGGATCGATTTTTATTGAATCGGGAATAAATGAAATTACACCGCCAATTCCTCCAAAGTACATTACTCCTTCTTTATTCTTAAAGTAAGAATGCCAGTTGAATTGATTATTTATCAGCCCGTCGTTTTCACTATAAATCCTGAAAGTATTTGTTTTAGGAGTAAACTTAACCAAACCTTTCATAGTACTTATCCATAAGTTACTTTGATTATCCTCAATAATTCCATATATAACATCATTGGGAAGACCGTTCAAAGTAGAATAATGTTCAAATTTACCTGTCGATTTGTTGAATTTATTCAGCCCGGCATTAAAAGTACCAATCCATATTAAACCGGAATTATCCTGTGCAATACAGGAAATTTTATTCCCGCTAATTGAATTTGATTTAACTTTTTGAGGCAGGTAATGAAATAATTTTTTATTGGTTAAGTCATACCTGTAAAGCCCGTCCAGCCAGGTTCCTATCCAAATATTTTTTTCGCGGTCTTCAAACAATGCATTAACTGAAACCGAATCAGGAAATCTAGTGCTTGCGTCCTGGGTTTGGGGATTAAAGGGAAGGAAAATTTCTTTTTTCCTGTCGAATATCTGCAGTGCATCATTTGAACCGACAAGGAATAAACCTGTACTGGTTTCTAAAATTTGTTGTATCCAATTTGATCTTAATGAATTTGAGTTTCCATGAACATGCAGGTAATGTTTAAAAGTATTTGTAGCAGGATTAAAAAGATTTAATCCATTATTACTTGTTCCTATCCAGAGCAGTCCGTTTTTATCTTCATACATAGTAACAATATCATCTGCACTCAGGCTGTTTTTATCCTTAGGATTAAATCTGAAGTGATCGATTTTGTTTGACTTAAGATCAATCCGGTCAAAGCCTGCCCCGCCAAACCCTATCCAAAGTTTTTTGTTTTTACCTTCAATAATACTGCTAACAACTCTTCCCCCCAGCGCAGTGTTTTTTGCAGGCATATATCTGTACTGAACAAATGACTCGTTCATCTTTAATTTATTTAAACCGTCTTCAGTACCAATCCAAAGGTTCTTCTGGCGGTCTTCATAAAGATACCGGATTCTGTTACAGACAAGTGAATGACTATTGTTTTCATCATTGATTAGATGTGTTACTTTTGATGTTCCTGTTAAATCCTGTTCTAAGAGAAAGAGACCGGAGTAATTATAACCGCCAATCCACATCCTGTTTTTATAATCAACAAGAGTCTGTCGTATTGAAGTTGATAAAACAGATTGGTATTCAGCCGGAAAATCACCGGGCTGAGTAAAAATGTTTTTATTTATATCGTATAATTTTAAACCGCCATCCGTGCTTATTAGTAATGAATTATTTCTGTACTTTGTAAGAAACCAGATGTAGTTATCAGGAAACGAACTTGGATGATTATTTTTCGGAAAAATTTGTAACTGCTTATTATCTGCTGTTGAAAATTTTATTATTCCTCCTCCCCAGGTTCCTACCCAAAGAATATTATTGTCATCCTCATCTATTACCGTCACATTGTTGTGCGGAAAGTAATATTCGTTTCTCCGGGAAGTGTTGTACGTTTTAATTTTTAATGTTTCCGGATTAAGTTTATTTAATCCGTTTGTTGTTGTTCCAAACCAGATATTATTATTATGATCCTCAAATATATGTTGAATGTAAAGGTTGTTGCCGGGTTTATGTATCTTTGTAAAAGACTCCTGAACCGGATCATATTTGCATAAACCGCTTCCCCAGGTTCCTACCCATAGGGTTTTATCTCTGCTCTCAAGCAAATTCATAATATAGTTCTCCGGCAAAGAGGTTGGGTCAGCCGGGTTGTTTTTGAATACTTTAAAAGACTGTCCGTCATACCTGTTCAATCCGTCTTTAGTAGCTATCCATAAATATCCGTCTGATGTCTGTACGATGCAATTAATAGATGTGTTAGAAAGACCATTATTTACATTGAACCTTTCGAACTTCAAATAGCTGAATTGGGAATAAAGAATGACTGGACTGATTAAGAAAATCAGTATGATTATTAAAGTATTTTTAATCATAAGTATGGGAAAATTAAAAAATAAATATTCCTGAAACTATTAAAAATAAAACCTCGTTTCAAAATAATTTTTATGTAATCATTACATCAAACTGCAGATAAAAAAACGGACAATTTTATTATGTCAACACTACTTCATTAGCAATAATTTTTTAGTCATTGTGAAATCATTTCCTGCAAGTGTATAGAAATAGACACCCGAACAAACAGGTAAATTCTTTTCATCATTTGAATTCCACGTTATATAGTTTTCACCGGTTGCAGGATCCTCAATTCTTTTAGAAAAAATTTTTCTGCCGAGCGTATCGTAAATGTAAAAATCAAGTGGTTGTTCCTTTGAAACAAAAAACTTAATTATTGTATTTCCATTGAAGGGATTCGGATAGTTCTGCTCAAGTATAAATTTATCTGGTGTTAAATTGTCCTGTTCGTTCAAACCGGTAGAAACCTGTTCAACAACAATTCCATCAACCAAAGGGTTATTTATCTCAGCCGGGAAATAAATGTCTATTACTTCATCTTTAATAATAATATTATCAATTGTTAAATTGTACGCTGCATTTTTCCCTGCAGCTTTGAAAATATCAACATTATCTGCCACAAGTGAATCTTCGACAAAAATATCAAAAACGCGTTTGTCGTTCTCAGTAAAATAATTTTCAGACATCATCAGTTTCAGTTTGTATGCTCCATTCGGTACACGTACTTTGTATGTTACAAGGCTATATCTTTCCGACTTGTAAATATAATCTTCATCTGTGCCGCTGATAAGAGCAGAAGTTTCAGCTGCAGTCCCGTCAAGATATCCATATTCAACACTTTCATTCCACTCCTGATCTGCTAGGTAACCGGAAGATGCCAGACCGCCGACATTTATTTTAATAGGGAAACTCAATTGTTTGGGCATATTAATCATTACGGCTTTTGCGCTTGTAATATTGGGTGGATCTGCAAGATCATTAATTCCCGCAAGAGTTATTAGATTATAACTTTTAGAAAGATCAAGTTTAGATATAAAGAGATCAACTTTCTTAAGGTTGCCTTGAAGCCGGATGCTGTCTATAACCGTCCCGGCAATCATATATAAGCTTTTATTTTCTGCAGTAGTTTTATCAAGCTCTTCGGAAAATGTGGCGGTTACTTTTCCACTGGTTGCTCTTGCAGTTAATAGCACCGGAATTTTCTTGTCTGTAAATCCAAGGTTATCTGGATCAGTAAGACATAGTACAAGTTTGCCATCTCTGAAGACAGCATTTTCCTGAACGAAGTCGCAGTTGTTTCCGTTAAAAGTATGTGTTGCTTTATCCCATCTTGTTTGGTCCCAGGAATTAAATTCATCTGTCCACAGATGTGTAAAATTATTTCCTGTTCCGTACGTGCCGGTGCCGGGTGTATATGAGTAATAGCTTACAAAATCATAATATGCAAAGAAGGGAAGAGTGATTTCATTAAAAATACCCGCCCAGTTTTCATAAGCAGGATTCCAGATATTCATCATGATTTTCTGTGGACGATTTAAAGTTTTAATATGATCTTCTGTTTGTCTTGCTACTTCCTCTCCATCAATAAACCAGGCAACATAATCGGGCGTCCATTCAAAAGCATATGTGTGAAAATCTTCTGCGGGATTAAAATTTACATTCTGTGCCCTAACATGGTTGGTTTGTCCCGGTGTTATGGTATTAAACTGAACATTGTCATTATATCTTCCCATTATTTCAATATCAATTTCATTCCAGGTGCTTGACCCGTCATGATAAGTAAAGAAAGATGAAAGCATTCCTTCGCGCTGTGCAGATTTAATTCGTGCTTCAAACCTGCCGTAAGTATAGGCGGCCTTAGTGCGATATTCGGCTCCCTTAAAATTTTTTGCATTTAGAACAAACGTGCTTCCCATTAAAATGAACAATGTTGTCAGTAATATTTTTTTCATGATCTCTTCCTTTAATTGAATGAACTCTTCGTTTAAGTATTACTGGTAAAAAATTATTTCAGCAGAATCATCTTTTTTGATGCTGTGTACGTTCTGCCAATTACCTGGTAGAAATAAATGCCTGTTGCTGGCTCATTCCCGGTATTATCATTTGTATTCCATGTGTAAAAATTTTCTCCGCTTCTGCAAAAATCCAAATCTTTTGTGTGAACTAAATTTCCAAGAGAATCATAAATATTAATCTTTATATCCTCTTCTGCCGGCAGATGAAACCGGATAACTGTTGATCCGTTAAAAGGGTTCGGAAAATTTTGTTCAAGCTCTATCCGGGAAGGGATAATCTGTTGGAGTGTTCCAAGCCCGCTTGGTTTATTTACACCTTTAAAAAAGCCTGTAACAAAAACAAGTGGGGAATTCCAATTTATTGCTACTTCGTTTGATGCGTAACTTTCCATTACATCAACATAACATAAAGCAGGCGGGGTCGAGCTGTTAAAACGCGCTTTTAAAACATCATCACTTAAATATTTATTTGGACCACCGGCAAGCAAGCCTGGTACTGGCGCTGTAATTTTATCTGCTTCGGAAGGACGATGATGCGGGTGCATAACCGAATTTGTTCCGGTTCCTGTAACAAATGAAATATTATGTGCGTTGCATCCAAGAATATAGTTAAGCTGATCCAAAGCAGTGTTGTAATAATTCATATCGGCAGTAAGCTGGTATTCCGCTATAAGTAATATCGCTTTATTCAGTACATCTGAATTACAGCCCCAGTTAAATTCGTTTGATATTAAAGTTAGATGAAAACCACTTGAGTTTCTTCTGGATACTAATTTATCGCAATAAGTTTTAAGCGCTGCTTTCAGCGTATTCTTGATTGAGGAATCTGTATTCGGGTTATTACTTAAAAGATAGGTGAGTAAAGCAAGACTTCTAACATTTCCCCAGCCCATTGCGCCTGTAAATATTTCGGCTTCATTATAATGAGATTTGAAATAGTTATGATACGTTTCTTTTCCTGTAGTTAAAAATAATTCACAGGCAGCCCATAATCTTTCATCTCTGTCATCGGAATCGCCATATCCACCTGTAAATGTATCGGAAGGATTTTTAAATCCGCCTGTTGGAACAATTGAAGAATGGACTTCAAGATAAGACCAGGCAAGTTCTGCAGCAGAAAGACATTTGCTTGAAAAAGAAGAATCGAAGGCAGAATATATTCTTGATGCTTTTGCAAGTACACTTGCAAAGTCTCCTGTTGCAGTGCTTGATACGGTATAAATATTTCGCATGCCGGAATCGTTATTCGGCATAATAAAACTTTCAAAATTATTTTTTGTAACCTTAAAGAAAACTCCGCCGTCTGTATTCTGCATTTTCAGGAACCAGTCAATTTCATATTTGTTTTCATCAAGTAAATCAGGAATACAATTTCCGCTTTCGGGAATATTTAAATCATCATTGTAAAACCGGTCCGGAAATAATTCGTAAGCAAGCAACATTGTACCAACAGTAACTCCGGCATTAACAATATATTTTCCGTAATCACCTGCATCGTGCCATCCGCCGGTAACTAAGCGGAAGCCGCTTAAACCTGTAGACGTATGATAAAATCCATCTGTTGTATGACAGGCGGTATGGTAATAAACGCCGGCGTGTGTACCAGGCAGCAAAGAGCCGCATCGCCAGTAATAGAAACCTTTTAATGAAGCTTTATATACATTCTCATAGACGATGTCTGAGATAGTGAATTCATATGATTTTTCACCATCTTTAGTGCTGATATAGTAGCGGCCGGTTTCATTGAACGAGGAAAAACTTCCTTTTGATAATGTTAAACCTGTCATCTCATCAGAGATAGTCCGGGATGTAAGATCTCCGCGGAATTTTATTTGACCGTTAGCGGCGTCACAAATGTAGAAGCTATCCGCACCCGAAGTGCTGAAGACAAATTTTTCTGAGCTTGTTAAATAACCTTCCTGATTAATAAATACTGTACAATAGGCGGTAATATTGAAGGCTAATAATAGAAATAATCGTTGAATTTTTATCATAAAAATTTTATTTAAGCATGTTTATAAACAAAGGAACACGCCGAAGCGTGTTCCAGTAAGATAGTTATTATTTAAAGAGCATTGTTAAAAAGTTATACCCACAGTGAACTTCTGGATATCTTTAAGTCTTCCAAAATCCTGGTAGGCATAATCAAAACGTAAACCTAAGTTACCAAGCACTTCCTGCTTTACACCAACTCCAAGCGTCAATCCGCCTTCAGCATCTTTTTGGAAAAGTGAGGAGTAACCACCGCGTAAAGCGATAAGATTCATAAACAGATATTCTCCGCCTATATTTACGCATTCATAGTTATCGCTTGGATGCATAGCATCAACTGCCACTGTTAATTTATTTTGTTCGTTGAATTCTGCCGTATAGCCTAATCCAACTCTGAAGTTTAACGGCAGTGACCAGGATTGAGTTTCAAGGTAAGCGGGAATCTGATCATTATTGCCTCCGCTTGTTAAATCAAGATCAACAAGAATAAGGTTAGAGTTTCCGCTTAACTGCATCTTTGTTCCGAAATTAGTAATTGCTGCCGCAAGTATAATTCCTGCAAACGGAGTTCTGTACTGAACACCGATATCCATTGCGAATGCTGTTGCTCCCATTTTCCATAAAGACTGGTAAACAACTTTAGGATTAAAACCGATGCAGAAATTATCCGTAAGGTTAATTGCATAAGCAAGACTGAATGAAACATCTCTTGCAGAAAATGTTTCGCCGGTGCCATTTGGTTCTTCAATTGTGGTTACATTCATTTCTCCGTAATTGGATGTTGTAAAGCTCATACCAATTACTCCGAGATCACCAAGATTGTAAGATGCTGCAAGGTAGTTATAGCTTACATCTGCAAGCCATTTTGTATGATCGAATATAATTCCGAAACCTGAAGTCTTTGCAAGACCAGCAGGGTTCCAGAACATTGCGCTCTGGTCATCGGAAACACTTACAAAAGCGCTGCCCATAGCGGTTGCTCTTGCACCCTGTGCAATAGAAAGAAACGGGGCAGCCGTTGTACCTTTTTTAGAAACATCTGAAACAAAAAGCTGAGCAAATGTAGCAGATGCAGTAAAGAAAATTAAAAGTATTGTGATATTAAATTTATTTTTCATTTTTTCATCTCCTTTACTTTATTACCGCAAATTTGCCGATGTGTTCGCCAATACCTTCCGCTTTTACGTGGAATATATATACACCGTAAGCTATGTCCATACCATCTTCCGTAACCATGTTCCAGGTAAGGGCACCATCCATTGGCGATGTATCTTTGTAAAGAGTTTTAACAAGTGCACCGGCCATTGTATAAATTCTTACTTCACATTTTGCAGGAAGGTTTATAAATGAAATCTTGCGTTCGCCTCTGCCTGTAGAATTAAGGTTAATTCTTTCCCAGGTAGCTGCACCAAGGTATGGATTAGGTACAACAGAAATTTTTGATAATTCCTGGTTAGCTTTATTGTTATCCGTTGCTGAAGGAGAAATAGAGTATGAGAAGTAATCACCTTCATAGAACGGTTTAGAAATTCTTAATAGGAATTTATCGCCTGCTCCCGGAATATTAGGAGTTGCATTAGGATCTAGTGGTCCATTATAACTTATCTTCCATGCAATTCTTGAATTACCGACTGTTTGTGCACCTATGAATTCGAGTATCTGAATTTCATCTCCGATAGTTAAGCTGTTTGAGTTATCAAGATCTCTTATTGCGAATTTACTTTTAAGACCCGTGAATAAATTTGTTATTTTGAAATTGACAGGCATTTTAACATAGAACTGTGGAAGCGCACTTATAAAACCTGTATCCTGTGGCGAATCGAAAAATTCTATCTGATAATCATTTGGCCAAGGGACTCCTCTGCTAGTTGCATCTGCAGAAACAGCAAGATCCAAATTGCTGTCACCGGTTAACCAGTTGGTTTGGTCAACTATCGGCAGAATAGTGGTATCGTTAATTACAGATATTACCATTCCATCAAAAGCAGGAGTTGGTCTGTTGGCACCAATGTTAGAAGTGTCAAGATCTGAAATTAATGTAGAATCTTTTCCGTTAAGAATACGGTGAACACTGAATTTACTTGTTTCGTAGTTTGGCATTGTTCCGGTAGAATTAAATACTACACGGTATTCAGCACCCAAAACAATCTGTGAAGGATCAAGAATCTCAAAAGATAATTTTCCTGTGCCCAAACCGGAAGTAACTTTATTGGGGTCTCCAACGAAACTAGGTGGAATGTACCCGGCAGAAGGTGCATTTGGTGTAATAACAGCACAGTTGATATCTACAAATTGTAGATTACCGGCAAAGTCTTCTGTGATTATTTTTGTACACTCAGTAGGCTGCAAACCTTTGGTTCCATATTGCGGGTCACCCATATCATATGAGACTACTGCATAATAGTATCGTTGCCCGTTATTAACGGTAGTATCTTTATAGCTGTGTTGTAAACCCGTTTCATTTCCACGCCAGAAATGTGCACCGTTTATACCAACCGGATCAGGTCCTTTAAGGCTATCAATAATATCAAACTGGGCTAAAGGTTTCCAGTATTTCGGATTTCCTTTGGAATCGGTAATAATTTTTACATCGTTAAAGGCAGCCTCGGTACTTCTGTAAACCATGTATCCTTCAAAGTCTTTCTTATAACCTTTGGTAGGGTCATTATCTTCGTACCCAAGAAATTTGTCAATTGATTCTTCAGCCTTATTATCCCAGAATAAATAAACTGCACCATCACCCGGAACGGCTGTTAATTTTGGCTTGTTAGGCGGCTTGGAAAAATTATAGTTGGCATTATAAATTTCCTGGATAGTTTCTTTATTAAAGATAAGGTCTTCTATATTATTGCCGAACATAAATGCCATTGAGAATCTTTCTCTTTTGCTCTTTTGTAGAGGGAAAGGTCCGGATGCAAAAACAATACTGATATTGGAATTCTGGAGAGAAGTATCGAATGTACCTGCAACCATTTTCATCCACATTGGTTCGTCATCTTTTGGCCAGCCACCTCCAACACCACCGTCTCCAAGTCTGTAAATTGAAACCGCAGTTAATCCAATCTGATCAGATTCATCTTTATCTGTCTTATCAACATTAGGTTCACCCGGGAATTCAGTTGCAATGGGGTAAGCGCCGCTTGTAGGTATTCCGTCACCTTCACCCTGGTCTGGTCCTGTATAACCATCATCCAAAGGACCAACGCCGTCTAAACCAAGGTCATCATTCAATGGTTCATTTAGATCGCCATCCCACTTTCCGTTGCTATTAATATCTGAAAATCCGAGCCAGTCATTATCATTATCAATACCATCATCTCTTGTTTCATTTAAAAGACCGTCTTCGTCGTTATCGGTATTATCCAAAGCATTGCCCGGGCTTTCAAGGTAAGCATAACCGTACAGGCCGGTAATCCACTGGTCGGGCACGCCTTTCCCGTTTCCATCGTATGCGTAAACAATATCAAGCCTTGTATCAAATGAAGCGCAATCGTCACCGGAATCATTTGTGCCGCCAACACCGGGGTCAGTATAGAATCCGAATGCTGCATCGCTATAGTCATTATCAGAAATATTAACAATATCAAAATGTTGAAAGAGTATATTTTCAGCAAGTACGTGAGACCATTGAAAACCTCTTGTTTCTACACGAACTCCCAAGCCGCCGCGTAAAGTATCGGATGCGATTGGATTATACATATAAGGTTTTCTCTGGAATTCTTTGTCTTTGGAATCATCCATAACGAAGAATGTTTCAAAATCCGAGTTTGTAATTCCTTTACCAAAATAACCGCTCCATTTACCTGCCCATCCCGGATCGTTTAAGTCGGTCATTTTATCGGGCCAGTAATCGGGCCAGGATTGTTTATCTGTGTTAATTGCTGGTTTGGTATAAGTCGCATTAAAATAGCCGGGGACTGGAGTTAACGTCCAGAGCTGACCTGTTACAGGATCTTTATCAACCCATTCCCTGTAATAAGTTTCCAGAGGATGAATTTTCTGGCCTGTTCCCGGTGCAGTAACTTCCGCTGCAATAAGAACGCAAATACCATCTTCGTAAGAATGCCCGGAGTATTTTGGCCACTCTCCGGATGGCTGATTTGGCCAATGACCAATCTGCGCAGTATTGTCAAATAAAGTTCTTATCTGGTTACCATCCATAACTGTTTCTCTTCTGTAGGAGATATCGCCTTTAGGTTCATTGCGGTAAAACTGTGTCAGGTTATCTACCTGAGAATAGAAAGCAGGTGGGACAATAAGAAATAAAAATAGAATTAAATATTTTTTTGTCATTTTTTTCTCCAAATCAATAGTATTTAGAATCCAAATCCAAAACCGATACGGATTTCTCTTGGTGTAGAATACATACTTGGATCCTTTACGTATTGTTCAATTGTATTTAAACCGATTACTTCTACCGGACTGAATCTGTAACCCAAATCTGTAGTAGCTCTGCCGGTTGTACTGTAAACGCCGAATTCATTCTTTATATCGAGTACGTTATATACAAGCAGGAATGTATTGATATTTATTCCAAGAACATTAAATGTTTTATCGGCACGAAGATCAAGGTTGTAGAATTCGGGTCTTACACCACCGTTTTCAAACCTAACGCCTTTGGAAACACGTGTGTCTTCTGTGTATGGTGTTCCGCTTCCGTATTGAAAAATTAATCCGATTGTCCAGTCTCCGGGTTCGCCGACTGTAACAGAAGCATTAAATGTATTTCTCTGATCCCAGTTCAAAGGAACTACAACTTTAGTATCTTCTACAGGAGGATCTGTTTGGTTATTGTTAAATACAGTATTCGGATCTGAAGAATTTCCTTCGGCAATCTGGAAAGTATAATCTAACTTGAATCCGAAATAATCTGAAAATCTTTTGTCAACCGTTATAATAAAACCTCTTACATTTCCGTAATCCCTATTGATATATCTTGCGAATCTTACTGCATCATAAGTTTTAAGTATTTCCATACCAAGCAGGTTTCTAATGTCTCTGTAATATGCAGTTACATCAAGAGCAAGGTTCGCGAACAAAACCTGTTGTAAACCTATTTCGTATTGTACTGTCTTCTGAGGTTTAAGATCAGGATTACCAATAATAGAGTTTAACTGGTCCTGTCCTTGCGGAACATAATAATCCGGATTTGTATAAAGATTTTCGAAACTTGGTATCTGGAAGAAATGACCGTATGAGAACCTGATAATTCCCTGATCTGTAATTGGGAATGATGCACCGAGACGAGGGCTGACCTGGAATTTTTTGGAAGCGTCTTTCAGTATAAAATTTCCGTTAGCGTCAACACCGGGAAAGTTAATGTTTTTATCCACGTTCTTTAAATCAACAGGTATTTTTGAATTGGGATCAAAATAATCAAAACGGATACCGGCATTAATAATCATAATATCGTATTCCATCTTATCCTGAATATAAGCTGCAAACTCCATTGGTTTACGTACATAAAGTATGTTACTGCCAATATCTGTAATTACATTCAGATTCGGATAACCGGGTACAAATGGAATGTAGCCGGTGCTATCTGCAATACCGACACTTATTAAATCATTGCTGTGGTTATATATCTTATGGAATCTTCCTTCTGCTCCAATACCAATCTTATGTTCCTTTGATATTTGAGAAGATAACGACCACTGTGCTATATAAGTCTGTGTGTTTCTTTCGTACCTGTTTCCTTCATTTCCACCTGACCTGAAAGTATATCCGCTTAATGCGAGTCCCTGCCGTGGATCTACGTAACGTGGATCGAAAGGATCTTCGTACCTGTTCCCCCAGTATTTATAAATAGCGGATGAGAATTTTAAAGTTTGGAATGTACTCTGAGAAGGATAATGTGAAATCTGCAGATTATGGATCATATCTGTTCTGTGATGAGCCATCTTACCATCGGGTGTCCAGGAATAATAATGATCATAATATTTATTGTAGTTGTCATCCCAGAATAAGCTATAGCTGAATTTTAATGTTGGCAGAACATAAGTTAATTTTCCGTTAAAGGAGTATTTTCTTGAGGGATCCATCGCAACATATTCACCATCACCGGTTGCAATAGGAATAAATTCTCCGTCAGGAAGCTGAATTGGAGCAATATCTGTTATATTGTAAACTCTTTTTCCATACATATGTCCGTCTTCCTGGTAGTAACGGCCGGTAACAAAAAAGAAAAGATTATCAATTGGTTTTGCCGGTCCGCTGAAACTAAACTGTAAATTTTTTGTGGGTATGCGAAAAACTTTACCGAGATTCTGAAATAAATCCTTATGTGCTGTTACAAAATTACCGACGTACCCACTAACTGTTCCTTCAAATTTATGCGAACCGTCTTGTGTTACAATGTTTACAATTCCTGACATTGCCTGGCCGTACTCTGCATTGAATGTACCGCTTATAACTTCCATCTGACGGATAGAAGTATTCTCTACCTGCAACACAAAGCTATTATTAAAAGCGTCTGTAACAGAGACTCCATCAACAAGATAAGAAACCTCATTACTACGACCTCCCCTAAAGTGACCGTCCATAACACCGGCCTGCAGATTGACAAGCTGTCCAACGCTTTCAACAGGCATCATTTTAATTTCACCGGCAGAAATTGTTGCGGATGTAGATGTTAAATCTTTTTGAACCAGCGGGCGCTCTGCCTGAACAACAACTTCCTTTGTTTGTAAGGCAGTTGAGTTCAAATTAACATCAAGCTTTGTTGTTAAATCAATTTTAATTTCTACGTTTTCCACAATGGTTTTCTGGTATCCTATTGCGGTTATAATAACACGGTACTCGCCGGGCGGAATATTATTAATATAATAGTAACCCTCCACATCTGCGGCAGCACCCAGGTATGTTCCTTCAATAACAATGTTGGCACCAACAACAGGTTCTTTGTTTTCATCATAAATCTTACCTGAAAGTTTTCCTGTTGTTCCTGCCTTAAGGATAATTGTTAAAGAAAGAAAGATAAAAAGTAAATATTTAGTCAATTGTTGAATTCGTACAGAGGATTTCAACTTTACCTCCAAATTTTATTTACACCAAAATCACTAATTAAAATCTATATTCTGGGCAAAGCCCAACTTGTTTTCAAAATTAAATCAAAGAAAAATATCCATAAGGATAAAACTTTTAAATGACGTACAAAATTATCATTCCTCTCCCATATTTATATTCAGCTCTCACTACATTCCTATATGATTGAAAAGAACATTAAAATAAAAAGAGAAGAGACAATCTTTACGATTGCCTCTTCAGGAAAGGAGGAGTTCAAATTATTTAATAAGCATCATTTTTTTTGAGCTCTGGAAGCCTTCAGTGTTAATCTGGTACATGTAAATACCGCTTGATAAGCCTGAAGCATCAAAGTTTACATTATAAACACCTGAGTTTTGATTAGCATTTACTAATTCTTTTACTTGTCTTCCAAGTACATCATAAATCTTCAATGTAACAAAGCCAGGTTTCTCAAGTGTGTACCTAATCTGTGTTGTCGGGTTAAACGGATTAGGATAGTTCTGTGATAATTCGTAAGACAACCTTTTAACGTCTTTATCGTTAACACCTACTGTCCATTGGTCGCCAATCCAGGTATACGTCCAGCGAGCGGTCGTACTCCATGAATTATCGTCGTTTAACGGAGAATAACAAAGGATTCCTTCTCTATCATTAGGACCCTGAGGGCTGTCATTATCGTTAATTGAAAAGTCGATTGGTATTCTCATTCCTCTCTGAGGAACAAACACGTCATCCATAGTTGTTGCACCGGCATTACGTTTTGTAGCAATATCCTGCCAGGAAACTCTTGCTTCTACAGTATAACCTGTTGGGAATTTTTCACCCCAGAAGTAGTCAGCCGTACCAGGTAATAATAAAGAATCGCTGCTTTGACCATCAAAGAATCCTCTATTCTTAGAGAAGCGGAAATGATAATCAGGGGTAGCACCTCTTCTGTAAACACCGTGCGGTTCGCCATGCCAATCATATAAACCGATGAAAAGATCCGGGCAATCGCTAAGGTAAGAAGCAATTTCACTTTCCGGTCTAACTGCAATAACATCATCTTCAATATCAAAAGCAACATAGAGGTATTGTTGATCTGCTGCTAAATAAGCAATTACCTTTAAGTCAGCATCGCCGTCAATAGCTGTGTTAGGAGCAATAAAACCTGAGCCGTCAGTAACAGACATAACAATAGGAGTAATATTAGCCCATTCGGTTAATACGCCATCTGCAACAAATGTAGTTGTCGGAGCATGATCAATATCAATTACAGGAACACCTTTTGCTGTATTGGTAATAGGTGTTGAAAGAGAAACCGGTAAACCAACATTTCCTACTCTATCTGTAGCATTAACAGCATAATAATAAGAAACAGGCTGATCTGTTAAAGGTGCTCTTAAAATATGTTCTGCAAGCTGAGTGTTTTCCGGAACGTTTAAGGCAGCAACTTCAACGTCTGCCGCAGTAAGATCTGTGATTGGATTAAAGCTATAATAAACATCATAAGTTTCTTCTGATTCACTTGGTACATCACTCCAGGTTACTAAGTTTGAATAAGTACCTGCAACTCCAAGTAATCCTTCTGGTGGATTTGGAGCAGTAACATCGGTTTCTCTATAACCAACAGGTGACATTAAATCAAGTAAAATAGAGCCAGAACAAATTTCACCCTGAACATAAGGAGCATCTGCTGAACCTGAGAATTCAATTTTCCAGGCGGCAATTTTATCTAGGTTTAATACACCATCACCATAGTTTCCGGAGTTCCATGAAGGTACGGTGAATCCTTTTGTACTTAGTGTACCAAGGCCAACACCAAGATCTTTCAAAGGAATTTTAATCATCTGCCATTCTGTATTTGCAGTATATAGATCGATTGGAACAGTCATCTGCCAGGGTTCGCTAGTTCCGGAACTTTCATCATATAAGAAGAATCTGAAAGTAACACGGTTTGCAGCTCCTGTTGTTGGAGTAACAACTTTATAATATAAAAGAAGGTCGGTGTTTGAAGTCAAATCCTGCATGAAAGTACCATCTGCAAAATCATGCTGAATGTTGACATAACCTCCCCAGCTTTGGCTGTTGTTTACGGTGAAGTCATATTTCAAAGAGGAATAACCTTCGAATGGGTGGTCTGTAACATCAGTTAAAGTAATTGCTCCTTTTCCTGCATCACCAGCCCATTCCATTTGATCAATTGCATTAAAATATCCATTGGTAGCAGTAGAGTCGAAAGTTGTGATTGCGGGATATGCAGTACCAAGAAACTCTAATTTATCAAAAATAACGGTACCGGTTGCCTGGCCGTTATCCGCGATACCTGGAGTTTCAAATTCAAAAACGTAACCGACAATTTTATCGAGATCTAATGTACCATTGTTAGTTGTGCCTGCCCATCCGGGTAATGAAAAACCTTCATTATTAGGACTGCCAGCACCCCTGTCTACAAGAGGAATTATAAGATAATTCCAACCAGGGGCAGCATCATAAACTATTGTACCGGCATTAAAATACCAGCTTTCATGGTCTGCATTACTTGCCCAGTAATTTGCGCTTCCACCGGCGTCAAATATTTGCATTCTTAATTCAACCTGACCCGGTTTACTTGACGGGGTTACGTTATAATACCATAACCTTAAAGCGGCAGCTCCGCTCCAGTCAATATAGGTTGAATCTTCCTGTGGCACAGTATAATTCATAAAAGAATAACCGCCCCAACTTTCAGTTGAGTGTACAAGCCAGTCAATTTTCAAGGCTCCGGGGCCGTCATAAACGGGATCAGTAATATCCGTAAAAATCAGCGAGCCATCACCAGTCTGTGCTCCATCAGCCGGAGCATGAACAAAGAAAGAATCCGCTGTAACGGTATCAAATCCATTTACTATCCACTGGGCTTGAACCATTGTTGCGAAGGACAATAGGAAAAGAACTATAGAAAGTTTTTTCATAACTTTTCTCTCCTTTTTTGTTTTGTTTGGTTTTTATTAGTTAAAGATCTTACCATAAACTCCATAGACCGAAAATAACGATAAGAATAAAAACTGAAATTATAATGTTTGTTCTGTATCCGCCTAAAGCACCGGAGTGATTAAAATTATAACTGAATTCTCTAATGCTCTCCGGGAATAAATAAGTAATTTTTGTGACTTTCTGTTCTTCCTCGGTTTTTGTTAGTTTGCTTAATGCTAAAATCAGAACTGATGACAGAACAAAAAGTATTATTGCAAAGTGCAAAAAGTTAATTTCTTTTATTGAGATTAAAATCGGGTTGGTTATCCACTCCATATTTACAAGCATTTCAAGTATAAATCTTGATACACCAATTACTTCACCTATGATTAAAGTCCAGAAAGCAGCTTTGGCTGTTATTCTCTTGTTTAGCAGACCAAATAGAAAGACTGCTGTAATTGGCGGGCTAATAAATCCCTGAAGACTCTGCAGGTATATATATACCTGTGATGTAATAAGCTTTACAAGAGGGACGCATAAAATGGCAACCACAACAATAATTGTTGTAGATAATCTTCCAACAAGAACCAATTCTCTTTCTGATGCACCGGGATGTTTTGGTTTATAAATATCGTTAGTATATAAAGCGGCAGTACTGTTAAAAACGCTTGCAAGTGAAGACATTATTGCCGCCAATAATCCTGCAACAACAAACCCTTTTATTCCAACCGGAAGCAGGTTACTTGCAAGCAGCATCGGGTAAGCATCATCACCACTGATCTCAGGATATAACGACACCGCAATTAAACCTGGTAAAACTAAAATAAATATCGGGAGAATTTTTAATGAAGCTGCAAGGAGGGAGCCGCGGCGTGCATCGTTAATACTTTTTGCGTTAAGCATTCTCTGCACAATGTATTGATCGGTACACCAATACCAGAATGCTATTATCGGTGCTCCAAAAATAATTCCTGTCCATGGGTAATCAGGGTCTGATGCTGCTTTGAACATATTAAAGAAATGATCCGGCAGCTTTTCTTTTAATCCTGCTATTCCTCCAACTTCATTTAAACCGAATATTGTAAGTATGATTCCGCCTGCAATCATTAATATTGCCTGAACAGTATGTGTTCTAATAACAGCGGAGGCGCCGCCGATTACTGAATATAAACCGGTAATCAGAATTAAAATGATAGCTGAAGTGTATATGTTGAATCCAAAAATCTTGTAGAATAATATTCCGCCGGCAAATAATGTAACGGATATTTTAGTAAACAGGTAAATAACAATTGATGTGTAAGTAAAGAATTTTCTGCTTCTTGCATCAAATCTTTTCTCTAAAAATTCAGGCATTGTTATAACACCCGATTTAAAATAAATAGGTGCAAGGAACCAACCAAGAAGAATTAAAATAAAGATTGCCATTAATTCTATTTGGCCGGCAGCTAATCCTCTTGATGCACCTTCACCGGCAAGACCAATAAAATGTTCACTGGAAATATTTGTGGCAAAAATTGAAAAACCAACCGCAATCCAGCCCGCATTTCTGCCTGCTAAAAAGAAATCAGTTGAATTCCTGTCCCTCTTACGGGAATAGTTAAATCCGATGCTTAATATTACTATTAAGTAAACGAAGAGTATAAGACTGTCTAAAAGAGTAAATCCGTTGAACACGCTATTTGGTTATTTTTTTGCGCAATCTAAACTACACAAAAAGTGCCAGCAGAATTACCAACTTAATTCTTTATTAGTTCACTGTTTTCAAGGGATAGTTTATTGGAAATGAATTTTACTTATTAAATTGATAAGTAAGTGCTTATTATTTTAATAAGTGAAAAAATAGTGATAATACTATTCTGTTTAATTGCATAAAGGAAGGATATAAATGTAGAACCTTCAGGGTTTCTTGTTGAAATGCGTTGTGTACCCTGAAGGTTTAAGAATTACTTTATTAAAATCATTTTTTTAGTCTGATTAAATTCCCCTGCTTCCATCTTATAGAAATAAATTCCCGATGACAGATGTTTAGCATTTCCGCCAGAGGTGGACCCACCTTCGGCGGAAAACTCAACTTCGTAATTACCTGCCGGTTTTTCTTCATTTACAAGTGTTGCAACTTCATTCCCAAGAATGTCATAAATCTTTAACGTTACATTTTGTAGAGACGGGGTATACCCCGTCTCAACGTGTGGAACTGCATATTTTATGGTTGTAACCGGGTTAAAAGGATTAGGATAGTTCTGTTCTAATTTAAATTCAGTTGGAATAACTTTGCTTTTGTCATTTTCTTCAACATCCGTAATTACACCGCCCATGTTAAAATATGGTGTATAAGATTCAATTAATTTTCTGCCAACGGGTTTTATTTTGTTCCTGTCCATACTGTAAAGGCCCATGCTTTGATAACCTTTCGGATGTCCATGTGAATACCAGTCAAATATACACCACCAGGTAACACCCATTAAGAACCCGCTTGGGTTATAATTGCCCCCACTGTTTATAGGAGCATAAATCTGGAAAGCCTTAAATGTTTCAGAAAAAACCGTAACTTGTTTGTTAGTATCAGAGTTTGTTTCGGTTGACCAGTAACCAAACTCTGTATCCAATACCGGTTTACCGGGTTGATTCACTTTAGCTCTTATTAAAAAATTATTTGTACCGGCATAGTAAGTGCTACCATGAAAAACGCCGAAATACATTGTCCATCCTGCAACATCGCAGGCTTTCTGAGAATCATCTTCAGGACCAGGTCTGTCTGCAGCAGCAGATTGTGTTATCAATCGCCCATCCTTGATTTTTCCGTTTAATTCATTCCACATCTTCTCAATAAAAATTTTTCTGTTCGGAACATCAAGACACTCGTTACACAGGCTCCACATAATTATGGAAGGTCTGTTCATATCTCTGTAAACCATTTCCTTAAACATCTGTTCGTGTATATGCCTGTCGTTATTTTGTATTTGCCATGCAGTTTCTTCATCAAACCACCACACAGGAATTTCTTCAACAATTGCTATCCCCAACCTGTCTGCTAAAAGATAAGTATAAGGATGATTTGGATAATGGGCCGTTCTAAGCATGTTTGCTTTTGTAGCTTTTACAAGTTCAAGATCAGAAAGTATTACTTCTTTAGGAATACTTCTTCCGTAAACAGGATGATCTTCATGTCTTGCCACTCCGGTAAAGAAAACAACTTTATTGTTAAGGAGAACTTTATCCCCAGAGCGTTTTATTATGCGAATTCCGAATTGTGTGTAAAATTCATCGGTTGTGTTTCCATCAACTGAAAGAGTAACTTTCATTATATAAAGATTTGGATCCTGCGGGGACCATAATTCCGGATTCTCAACTTTTATATTTGTCCGCCATACATTGAATGAATCACTTTCTACTGAAATACTTGTTTGTGTTGGGCCTGTGGTTTGTGCGGCATTACCAATTAAATCGTAACCTTTTTCTGCATCAAGATTGAGCGAATCAATATTGGCTTTGAAAATATTAATTGTTACATCAACATTTTTACTTGTGCTGTTTTTATTCAGAACTGTTATTGTTGTTTCAAGATTACCGGTTTCATCTTTTGTAATTACATCTGCTCTAACAACGGAAACAGGTTCGGCAATTTCAAGATAAACATCATGAATAATTCCCGCATAATTAAACCAGTCAACTTCATAGTAGGGAACAATATCTTTCCGTTTTCCCCATTCGGGATTATCAACTCTAACCGCTAAAATATTTTGTCCGTCTGATTTTAATATGCCGGAAACATCAAAAGCAAAAGGAGTATAACCACCTTCATGATAGCCTAAATACTGGTCGTTCAGCCACACATCAGCAACATAGTTAACAGAATAGAAAATCAGTTTGATGAATTTATCGTTAACGGAACTGCCAATATTAAATTTATATCTGTACCAAATACCATCCTCATAATATTCTGGTACTTTTGGAAAGGCATACATTGTATTTTCAACACCGGGAATATTTTTATCTTCCCAGCCGCTGTCATTAAAATCAGACTTGTACCTGTTCTGCGCTTCCGCCAGCAATCCGTTCATTATATTTGAATCTCTTTTGGATAATGAAAGACTGTCGTTAGCATTAAACCTTTGCTTTTTCCATGTTCCCCTTAAAGAAATTGTAGTTCTGTTTTGTTTTTCAAAAGATGGAACAGGCATGCCATTCTGAAAAGGGATATAAATTCCATTACCTGAATTTAAACCAAATGTTGCTTCCAAATCAGCAACCTGGGAGCGGATGTTACCTAAAGCGATTAAAATAAAAACAACAATAAGTAAACCTCTTATTCTCATAAACCCTCTAAGTTTATTAATGGCAAATAGAAATTAACGACAATAATAATACCAGAAGAGATACTCTAAAAATCAAGTTTTCCAATCCGGTTAAGTTTTAAAAGGTATAAAGTGAAGGCTCAATTATTAAACTGATAAGCAAATACTTATTAAAATAATAAGTAAGCAATATCATCGCTCCACTTGAAGTAAAAACATTTCCGGTTTAAGGAAAATTCCAAAGAAGAGTAAAAATAAAGTGGAATAGATTCCCTATTGTTTATTTTAAGCCAAGTTCTTTCGCCATGCGATAATAGTTTGGGGGTGCAAGACCAAGTTTTTTAGCAGCTTCAGTATCGGAGGATGAATTCTTCCTTACAAACAAGAAGTACTTTTCGCGTATCATCTTTTCCATTTGCTTTAACGGAAGTATTTCTCCGTTATCAGTAAATCTTATTCCGGGAAAGTTATAATCATCAATTGGGTCTGAGTTCGTTAGACCAAGCGTTCTGCTTACAATTTGCGCTGTAATAATTTTTTCATCGTTGAATAAAAATCTCTGAACAACATTTATAAGTTCTCTTATATTTCCGGGCCAGTTATAGCTTAACAATATTTCCATTGCTCCAACATCTATCTGCGGCTTTTCACGCCCCATGTCAATGCTCAGTTCATTAAGATAAAAGTTTACAAGTATTGGTATATCGGATTGTCTTTGTTTTAATGAAGGGACGGTTATTGGAACAACATTTAACCGGTAGTAAAGGTCTTCCCGGAATCTTTTAGCTTTCACTTCTTCTTCGATGTTCCTGTTTGTAGCCGCTATGATTCTTACATCTACCTTAATTTTTTCAGTCCGGCCGATTTTTTCTATCTCACCATCCTGAATAACGCGTAACAGTTTTACCTGTGCAGATAAGGGTAGCTCAGTAATTTCATCTAAGAAAATTGTGCCGTTGTTTGCAATTTCAAATAGTCCCGGCTTTCTTTTATCTGCTCCGGTAAATGCTCCTTTCTCGTAACCGAATAATTCGCTTTCAACCAATTCATTCGGCAGGCTTCCGCAGTTTATCGGGATAAAGTTTTCAAATTTCCTGTTACTGTTATAATGAATATTATATGCAACCAGTTCTTTGCCTGTGCCCGACTCACCGTTAATAAGGATAACAACATTTGACTGGGAATATTTCTTAATATCTTCTCTTAACCTTACAATAACCTGGGATTCACCAACTATTTTGCGTTGCTGCAAGACATCATGAATGTTTTTTAATAGCTTTTGGTTGGATTTGTTTCTTTCGCGTTCAAGTTTTCCTTTTTCGTAAGCGTTAAAAATGCTAATTATAAAATCTGTTGGCTGGTAAATAAACTCTTCAATATCCCCGGGATATTTTGTGCAATACCAAAAGGCGCCGGCTTTAAGAAGTTTATTTGCAAAATTAAAATCAGTGATATTTATAGTCATTTTTGTAATAACTATTATTTGAATTGAAGGTCTTATTTCTTTAATCCTTTGGATAAGTTCTTCACCCATAAGACCACCGGCAATCTGAAAATCCATAATCACTATGTCAAACAGATTATCATCATTATTCAGCAGCTCAATTGCATCTTTTCCATTGGATACAATTCTTGAAATTCCTATTATTTCGTTAAATGGAGCAAGCGTATTCCGGACACGTCTTACATCAAATTCTTCATCTTCTATTAATAAAATTTTAATAATTCCGGACTGATACATCAGCTTTAATCCTACTAGTTCTTAATTTTGATTGTAAATGTACAACCTTTTTCCTCCATATTCCTAACACTTAATTCCCACCCGCAGCGTTTACTTATTTCGTATGCAATGTAGCAGCCGTAGCCTGTATTCTGATTTTCAGACTTTTTACTTGTTATATGTTCATAAAACAATTTTGGTAAGCCATCACTATCTTTTTCAAGCAGCGCCGGTAAAATACCTTTCCCGTTATCATTTATTTCTATTGTAGATATTTTTTCTTCGGGGAAAAACCTGGTCCGGATTAATATAGTAAGAAAGTTTTCACCGCCGTGTTCAATGCTGTTTTGAATAAGCGGCTCCATTATTTCCCATATTACAAATTCGTTTACCGGAACAATCGGTATTGATTCATCAAGGTCTAATTTTATTTCAAAAGCGTTGGACTTGCGTGATATTCTTAAGAATATATGGTCAACAATAAACTTAATTACTTCATTCAGGTTTGTTTTGAATAATGGATTCCGTATTGTCTGTATCGGCGGGTCAAACCATTTCATATCATATATAACCCTTGAAATAAAATTGGAGTACTTTGTTACCCGTTCTTTAATTTCCTTTGTGTTTTCCGGTGTAAGAGTTCGTAAATCTTCTTTTATAAATCCCATCACCTTTTCAGCCTTGTGATGAGTATGATAAATCCGTTTTGTAAAAATTAATTCTTTTTCGTAATTGAACTGCTTCTTAAGGTTTGTCTCATGTTCTTCGAATAACTGCCTCTGTGCTTCATCCCGCTCCTTTACAGTGTAAGATGAAATGAAATACATTGCGAGAAGTCCGAATAAAATAAGCGAAAGATATATTACCGAAGTTTCGTCAAAACTTGAACTGATCTGGTTAGTGATAAAAGAAAAATCGGGAGTGTTCTTCATATAAATAGCACCGCGGAATTCACCGCGCAGCACAAACGGAACGAAAGTATGGAAAGTTGCTTTCTCGGTTACGCTTGCAATATGCTCTTTGGAAATTAATTCTTCTCTTAATTTTTTATAGATTGTCATAGCGTTTTTGTGCTGCGATTCTGTCTGAGGTGGGTTGTAGTTGCTGTCAAACAGAAACGAGTAAAGTACTTTGCCGTCATCAATAGAATATATTTCTTTTCCCCTCTGTACGATAACGCAGATTTCTTCTATGTTATGCTGAAGTACCTGCTGGCTGAATATTATGTCGAATGACTGAATGATCCTGTTCGCTTCAGCTTCATCTATCTCTTCCTTAGGATTTATTGTTTCAACAAGAAGTTCCAGCGATGTTGTTGTTAAGTTTGCAAGACGTTCGGCGGAATCTCTCTGGTACCATTCCTGCGTTTTGCCAAGGAATCCGTTTATTGAAGATTTGTTTATAAATGACAGAACAAGTTGAAACGAGAACAGTACTATAAACAAGAGCGTCAGATGCTTGAATTCGAAATGATATTCTCTGAATTTTTCAAGGAATCTTTTTTTTAACATATGGATATCAATTATTTAATGGTAATTCGTTCAGCTTCTATTTTGCTGTTTGCTTTTATTAAGGCTTCTTTAACGGGCATTTTTTGTCTGAGTGCGAGATTAAGATAATATGAAAGTATATCAGAGATGGTTGTGTAGTTTTCAAGGAAAGGTCTGTGATAACCAAGCGTGAACATTTGTTTGAAATATTTCAATTCAGTATGCTTGCCTGTAAAAACAGAATCATCATAAAGCAGGTTATTAATAGGAAGGAAATTTCCTTCTTCATACAGAATTTTCTGTACATCCTTCTGCATAATGAAATTTAGGAAAGTAATTGCCTCCGGTACCTTTGTTGAATATTTTGAAATCATCAGGTTCCAGCCGCCAAACACAGACACCTTTTTTCCATCTTTAAAATGAGGCGGAGGTACCTTTCCGATTAAGTTTTTATCAATCAGTCTGTTCTTGTCTGGAATCTTATCAAAACTTGACCAATCACGTAAAAAGATACCGTTCTTCTCTACATAATAATTGTTTGCAGAACTTTCTCTGAAGCGGACTACATCTTTTGGTGCCATACCATATTCGTTCACCATTGCAACAAGCAGTTTCAAACACTTTTCAGCTTCAGGAGAATCAATATAAAGTTTATCTTTCTCCGCTATAGGCTTACCAAGACTTGCCATCATTTCCGCAAACAGGCAGATAAAGCCTTCGTAATCATCTCCCGGAAAAGTGTAGAAAGGATTCTGGGAATTCCCGGATTCTTTATGCAGTTTAATAAAGTCTTCCCAGGTAATAGATTCGTTTAACTTCTTTTGAATAATATTGTGATTGGGAAGAGTGGCTAATATATCGCTGCGATAGTATAACATAGAAATATCTATATATAACGGGATAGCGACAAGAGAACCATTATAAATGCAGGATTGTAAGGCGTAACTTAATAAATTTCTTCTGTTAACAGAATCTATAAACTTATCTAATGGAACACTCCACTTAGCAAAACGCGGTACCCAAATCTGGTCAACGGCAAAAATATCAATGCGGTCGCTGTTACTCCGCAAATATCTGGCAATCAATTCCTTCCTTTCATTAGTGCTGAACTTGTCAAACGGAGTGTTAATTGCTTCAACTTCAATTTGCCCGGCGTATTTTTTATTGAACAGGTCAATTATTTTCTGGTGAGCGCTCGAAATATTATCGACAAAATAAAGTTTTTTTACCGATGAGTTTTGCCTGTTGCTTAGCGGAGAGGAAACATATCCGATAAGTATAAATGCCGTAATGATAACTGTACTTATTATTACATAAAATATTTTTTCAAATTTCATATGAACAATTTTTTAATTGCAATTTAAAATTACCGGGCTGAATTATTCATATCAGATGCAAATTCTTTTTTTCCCGATGCCGATAATATAGAAAAATTTTCTAATTGTCAGTTTAAAAAATTGAGACAGGCATTAAGATCTCCAAAATGTCTGGAAAAGGAAGAAGAAGATTAACTCCATAAATACTTTGATCAAAAAAAATTACTTATCAATTTAATAAGCATTGCTTATTAAAATAATAATTGATGTAAAGATGTAAATTATTTTATATTTTTTTTCTTTAAAAAATTAACTTACTGGTTACTTACTTGCGGGCATAATATTTGAGTTTTATCCCGCTTAGTTCACAATGGATAATAATGCCCAATAGAAGAGATTTTATCAAGACTTCAGCCCTTTTGTTTGCCGGTTTAAATTCCTTCGGATTCAGGATGCCCTCCTTTATTTCAATTAATCTTTTTGATAGTAAAAGACCGGGTATTACCGAACGAAATTTTATTAGTGATGCAATTGAGGCAAAAATTTCTTCTGTGAAAAATGATATTGCCGATGAAGAATTGGCCTGGATGTTTGAAAATTGTTTTCCAAATACTTTGGATACTACAGTTAAGTACCAGGTACTGAATGGAAAACCGGATACTTTTGTTATTACCGGCGATATAAATGCAATGTGGCTAAGAGACTCTTCCGCTCAGGTTTGGCCTTACCTGCGCCTTATTAATGAAGATAAAAAGCTGAAAGATTTAATTGCGGGTGTAATAAATCGTCAGGCTAAATGTATTTTGATTGATCCATATGCAAATGCGTTTAATTTTAGCAACGAAGGCAGCGGCTGGGAAACTGATATAACTAAGATGAAACCGGAACTGCACGAACGTAAATGGGAAATCGATTCTCTTTGCTACCCGGTTCGTCTGGCACATGGTTACTGGAAACATACTTCCGATGCATCTTGCTTTGATTCCAACTGGCAAAACGCGATGAAGTTAGTTGTTAAAACCTTCAGGGAGCAGCAAAGAATAAATGATAACGGTCCTTATTCATTTATGAGGAATACAACAGTAGCTTATGATACTGTTCCTCTTCATGGATTTGGAAATTCAACAAAGAAGATCGGTTTGATTCATTCAATGTTCAGACCATCAGATGATGCGTGCATTTATCCGTATCTTATTCCTTCCAATTTTTTGGCGGCTGAATCTCTGAAACAACTTGCTGAAATATTCGCTAACGAAAATCTTGATAAAGAATTTGCTGAGGAATGCAGGGAGTTTTCCCAGAAGCTGCATGAGCTTATTAATAAATATGCTGTTGATGAACATTTATTTTACGGAAAGATATATGCGTTTGAGATAGATGGCTTCGGAAATAAACTGTTTATGGATGATGCGAACGTTCCAAATTTACTTTCACTCCCTTACCTTGGAGTAATATCATCTGAAGATGAAATTTATAAGAACACAAGAACTTTTGTTTTAAGCGATGATAATCCTTATTTCTATAAAGGTAAAGCTGCAGAAGGAATCGGGGGCCCGCACATTGGCCCGGATATGATATGGCCGCTGGGAATTATAATGCGTGCCTTAACAAGTAAAGATGATAAAGAAATTCTTTCATGCTTAAAAACATTAAAAGCTACTCATGCCGGAACAGGGTTTATGCATGAGTCGTTTCATAAAGATAATCCTGAAAAGTTTACAAGAAAATGGTTTGTATGGGCAAACACTTTATTCGGTGAATTGATTATTAAAATTCATGATGAAAAACCTAATCTGCTTAAAAACAGATTTTAAATTTTGAAGCCCATAAAGTAAAGGGCTGTATTTAGAAAAAATTAAAATATTAATTCGGAGAACTTAATGGCAGTAACAAGCAGCGGAACCGTTTCAGTAAATGGTTCTAAAAATGGAAACGGTGTTAACTACTCAAATGCGTTTATTGTAGTTACATCATTATTCTTTATGTGGGGATTTATCACCTGCTTAAATGATATCCTTATTCCTCATCTTAAAGCAGTATTCGACCTGAATTATACGCAGGTAATGTTAATTCAGTTTACCTTTTTTACTGCCTATGCAATTATATCATTACCATCAGGAATGCTGGTTGAGAAGATAGGTTATAAAAGTGGAATTATTATCGGGCTTCTTGTTGCTGGTTTGGGATGCGTCCTGTTTTACCCGGCTGCAGGTTCTCGTTCATATGCAATATTTTTACTTGCTCTTTTTGTGCTTGCTTCAGGCATTACATTGCTTCAGGTTGCCGCCAATCCTTACGTTGCCATCCTCGGTAAACCGGAAACAGCATCAAGCCGTTTGAATCTATCGCAGGCATTTAATTCACTTGGAACAACTATCGCTCCAATTTTTGGTTCAATTTTAATTTTAGGAGTTGCAGTAAAAGGTGCGGACGAATTAGCAAAGATGAGCATGACAGAAGTTGAAGCATACAAATTAGCTGAAGCAAGTTCTGTCCAGGTACCATATCTCGGATTAGCGGCAGCGTTGGTTTTGATTGCTATTATTTTTGCTTTGTTTAAACTTCCTAAAATTGAAGCGGCATCTGTTCCGGCTAGCAACAGCGCCGGCGACAGCTATGATAATTTACATAAAAGCGCATGGGGATATAGACATCTTGTACTGGGCGCCGTAGCAATTTTTGTTTATGTCGGTGGCGAAGTTTCTATCGGAAGTTTCCTTGTAAATTATTTTAAGGAATTACTTGGAATGCCTGAAGTTGAAGCCGGCAAGTACGTTGCCCTTTACTGGGGTGGTGCTATGATTGGAAGATTCTTCGGCTCTATAACTTTATCTGATATGACTGATATCAAAAAGAAAAATATTTATGTGGCGCTTGTATTTGTACTCGCTCTTGCACTTGCTTTATATGTAACAAAAGAATACCAGACCGGCGGATTCACAAGCACATTAACTTTCCTTGTAATGGTTGTGATTAATTATATCGCATTCAACATTGGCAAAAGACAACCCGGAAGAACACTTGCAATTCTGGCAGTTGTTGCGGCAATACTTGTAATTGTTTCAATGTTAACTTACGGTCATGTAGCTATGTACTCAATTCTTGCGGTTGGATTATTTAACTCAATTATGTTTCCAACAATATTTACCCTTGCTATTGATGGACTTGGAAAACATACAGGTCAGGGTTCAGGAATTCTTTGTACCGCTATTGTTGGTGGTGCTATAATTCCGGTTGCACAGGGATTCTTTGCAGATAACATCGGAATTCACCATGCATTCTTCCTCCCGGTACTGTGCTATGCATACATAGCTTATTACGGCGTTAAGGGACATATTCCTTCATTCTTAAAACCATCTAAGGCATAAGCATTATGAAGGAAGTAACTCTTGGTATTGATATCGGCGGTACTAATACCGTCTTCGGTTTTGTTGATAAGGAAGGTAACTGTATCTCAGATTCTTCAATTCCTACTAATGCACATGAAGAAGCTGAATTATTGTTCTCAAGATTATTCGCTAAGGTTAAGGATATGCTTGCAGGATTATCCGGAGAATATAAAATGATTGGTATTGGTGTTGGCGCACCAAATGCAAATTATTATCACGGAACAGTTGAACAGCCGCCCAACCTAAGCTGGGATATTGTTAATGTTCTGGATATAATAAAAAAATATTATGACGTTCCTTCTGCAATTACAAATGATGCTAACGCGGCTGCAATTGGTGAAATGCAGTTCGGTGCTGCAAAAGGAATGAAAGACTTTATTGTAATTACTCTTGGTACGGGATTAGGAAGCGGTATTGTTGTAAATGGTGAATTGGTTTATGGGCACGATGGCTTTGCAGGTGAAATCGGGCATACAATTGTCGATCCTGCAGGCAGGCAGTGCGGCTGCGGCAGAAAGGGATGCCTTGAAACTTATGCTTCAGCATCAGGCATTAGGAGAACGGTTTATGAACTACTTTGTAATTCAATGGAACCAAGTTTATTAAGAAAAATTCCTTTTGAAGATCTTACTTCCAAAATGATTTACGATGCAGCCGTTGAAGGTGATAAATTGGCGCTTGAAGCTTTTGATTATACTGCTAAAGTTCTTGCACTAAAACTTGTTGATGCTGTTGCCCATACAAGTCCTGAAGCAATTATTCTTTTTGGAGGATTGGCTGCAGCGGGCGACCTTATCTTTGTGCCGACAAAAAAATATATGGAAGAGTTTATGCTCAATATTTTTAAGAACAAGGTTAAACTTATTCCTTCTGCTTTAACAAAAGGAAATACTGCTGTTCTTGGTGCAAGCGCACTTATCTGGAACGAACTTGAAAAGTTGAAAAAGTAAAGCGATTAATTATCTTTATAAAATATTAACTAAAGAATAACAGAATTTTAAATAACAATTAAGAGTTCAATATGACAAGAAAATTTTATTTCACCATTCTGCTAAGTGCAATCCTTTTGATGGGATTTGCCGGAGAAACAAGCATGGAAAAGAAAAGTGATGACAAAGCTATAAATAAAAAAGTTAAAGAGCTTATTTCTAAAATGTCGCTTGATGAAAAGGTTGGTCAAATGACACAGGTTGATTACAGTGCCATAAAAGAGAATCTTGACGACATTAGGAAATATTATATCGGCTCAATCCTTTGGGGTGGTGATACTGAGATTGATGATCTTTCACCTGCAGGCTGGGCTAAAGTTGCAGAGCAGCTTCAGTCTTATGCATTACAAACTCCATTAAAAATTCCTTTGCTTACAGGTATTGATGCTGTGCACGGGCATAACAATGTTAACGGCGCTGTAATCTTTCCGCATAACATTGGATTAGGCTGCACACGTAATGCAAAACTTGTGGAAAAAGCCGCGGCAGTTACAGCCGAAGAAGTTGCGGGAACAGGAATTAACTGGACCTTTGCACCCTGTGTTGCAGTAGTTCGCGATGAAAGATGGGGAAGAACTTATGAGGGTTTTGGTGAAACACCTGAACTTGCAAAGATGATGGGCGCTGCTTATGTAAAAGGTTTGCAGGGCAAATCTCTTGCTGCCAATACTTCAATTCTTTCCTGTACAAAACATTATATGGGTGACGGTGGTACAACAGGTGGAAAAGACCAGGGCAATACTGAAATTGATGAAAAAACATTACGTAAGCTTCACCTTGCAGGTTATATTGATGCAATAAAAGCCGGTACAGGATCAATCATGGCGTCTTACAACAGCTGGAACGGTGAACAACTCCATGGTCACAAGTATCTTCTTACTGATGTGTTAAAAAAAGAACTTGGCTTTAAAGGATTTATAGTTTCCGATTATGCTGCTATAGATAAATTACCCGGCACCGGTTACAAGGAACAAATAGAAAAATCAATTAATGCCGGAATGGATATGGCAATGATTCCTAACGGACATGGAAAGAAAAACAGCTACCTCGACTATATTACCTTCCTTAAAGAGCTTGTTAATGAGGGTAAAGTTCCTATGACAAGAATTGATGATGCGGTAGCAAGAATTCTTAAAGTTAAACTTCAGATGGATTTATTCAATAAAAAAACCGTTGATAATAACTTACTTGCAAAAGTCGGAAGTGAAGAGCACAGAAAAGTTGCAAGAGAATGCGTAAGACAATCGCTGGTTCTGTTAAAGAATGATAACAAAACTCTACCGCTGAAAAAAAATCTTAATAAAATTTTTGTTGCAGGCAGCAGTGCAGATGATCTTGGTAACCAGTGCGGTGGTTGGACAATAACCTGGCAGGGTAAAAGCGGAAAAGTTATGGATGGCGGAACTACTGTTCTTGATGCAATTAAAAATTCAGTTCCTGAAAAAACTATTGTTACTTATTCAAAAGACGGTACCGGTGCAGAGGGATATGATGTTGCTGTTGTTGTAATTGGTGAAAAACCTTATGCTGAAATGTTCGGCGATAAACAGAATTTGGCACTTTCAGAGGAAGATATAAAAACTATTAAGAATGCTAAAACTGCAGGTATACCTGTGGTTGCTGTTTTATTTTCAGGCAGGCCAATGTTAATTGATGAAGTTCTGAAAGATTGCAACGCCTTTGTAGCTGCCTGGTTACCGGGAACTGAAGGCCAGGGTATAACGGATGTTCTATTTGGAGACTTTAAACCTGTAGGCAAACTTTCGCATACCTGGGCAAAAAACATGGATCAGATTCCTTTAAATAAAGGAGATAAAAATATTAAACCGTTATTCCCATATGGATACGGATTAAGTTATTAATAAAGTTTTAGGTGTTCTCTTTCCTTCTTTAATGTAAGGAAAGAGAACATAATAATAAGAGCCTCTCCTCCTCCTAAAACCACCTCTTAATCCTTCCCCTAAGAATGAATGGCAATATACAAGAGGTGGTTTTACTTTTTTCTTAAGCAGGTAACCTGCTTAGTTATTAAGGAGAGATTAAGATTGAATTAAGAGTAAGATTAAAAGCAAGAGTAAGTGTAAGATTATGAGTAAGAAAGAAAAATAATTTATAATTCCTGTTCTTACTCTTACTCTTACTCCTGCTCTTACTCTTTTTTATATTCTAACTTGTAAATTAATTATTGACAACTCACAGTTTAAGTCGAGGTTAAAATGAACATAAGGCCAAACAATATTCTTTCGGTTCTTCTGTTATTAATGCTTCTGTCTCTTCAATCATTTGCACAACAAAAGTCCTTTGAAGCAAGAGTTGATTCAATTCTTTCGCTAATGACCCTGGAAGAAAAAGCCGGGCAGTTAAACCAGCTTTCAAGCGGGCTTGGTATGGGACCTGTAATAGGTCAGGATGATCTTGCCGCTCAGAAAAAATTAGTAAGAGAAGGAAAAGTCGGCTCACTGTTTAATGCAATTGGCGCCGGGCTTACAGGAGAATTACAAAAAGTTGCGGTTGAAGAATCAAGATTAAAAATTCCTCTTATCTTTGGACAGGATGTTATTCATGGATTCAAAACAATTTTTCCAATTCCACTTGCAGAAGCAAGTTCATGGGACCTGAAGGCGGTTGAGTTATCTGCAAAGATAGCTGCTAAGGAAGCATCTGCATCCGGTTTGCACTGGACGTTTGCACCAATGGTTGATATTGCCCGCGACCCGCGCTGGGGAAGAATTGCTGAAGGATCCGGTGAAGATACCTACCTGGGTTCTTTAATGGCTGCCGCAAGAGTAAAAGGTTTTCAGGGCGATTTGAAAAACACAAGTAATATTCTTGCCTGTACGAAACATTATGCGGCTTACGGTGGTGCGGAAGCCGGAAGAGATTACAACACAGTTGATATGACGGAAAGAACTTTAAGAGGAGTATATCTTCCTCCTTATAAAGCAACGGTAGATGCAGGTGTAAGAAGTTTTATGTGTAGCTTTAATGAACTTGACGGCATTCCGTCTTCAGCAAACAAATGGCTCTTAGATGATGTGCTGCGGAACGAGTGGAAGTTTGATGGTATGATTGTAAGCGATTGGAATTCTGTTGGTGAACTTGTTACACATGGAGTTGCATCTGATTTAAGTGAAGCCGCTGTGTTGGCTTTAAATGCAGGTGTTGATATGGACATGGAATCCCGCGCTTATATTGGAAATATCGTTCAACTTGTTAAAGACGGAAAGCTTTCTGTTGCTGTTGTTGATGAAGCCGTAAAGAGAATTTTAAGAATGAAATTTGAATATGGCTTGTTTGATGATCCTTACAGAAACTGTGACAAGAATCGCGAGAAGACTGATGTCCTTTCGAAAGAAAATAAAGATGCCGCGCTTGATGTTGCCCGTAAATCTGTTGTCCTTCTGAAAAATGAAAATCATCTTTTGCCTTTGAAAAAAGATCTGAAGAAAATTGCGCTTATAGGTCCTTTGGCAAATAATTATACTGATATGCTTGGTTCCTGGACTTGCATGGGAGATTCATCCAATGTTGTTCCTTTACTGGAAGGAATTAAAAATAAAGTAAATGCATCAACTGAAATTATTTATACAAAGGGCTGCGAGATAAAAGGAACTGACAAAGAGGGTTTTAAAGAAGCAATTGATGTTGCAAACAAATCTGATGTTGTTATTCTTGCACTTGGTGAAAGTGGCTGGATGAGCGGTGAAGCTGAAAGCAGGTCGTCTTTAGATTTACCGGGTGTGCAGGAAGATCTTGCAAAAGAAATATTTAAAACAGGCAAACCCGTAGTTGTTGTATTAATGAATGGAAGACCATTATCAATAGGCTGGATTGCAGAAAATATTCCTGCAGTAGTTGAAGGATGGTTCCTTGGTATTCAGGCAGGTAATGCCCTAGCTGATGTTTTATTTGGAGATTATAATCCGGGCGGAAAATTACCGGCAACATTTCCAAGAACAGTAGGACAGGTTCCTATTCATTATAATCATAAGAATACAGGCAGACCGGCAAACGATCTTGTTAAATGGAATTCCAAATACAACGATTTACCTATTGGTCCGTTATATCCTTTTGGCTATGGATTAAGTTATACAACTTTTGAATACAGCAAACCTGTCTTAAGTTCAGGTAAAATTAAGGCAGATGAAAAATTAAAAGTAACTATAGAAGTTAAAAATACCGGCAATTATGACGGAGAAGAAGTTGTTCAGTTGTATATCCGTGATCTGGTTGCTTCTGTAACCCGGCCGGTAAAGGAATTGAAAGGCTTCAGTAAAATATTTCTTAAGAAAGGTGAATCAAAGTCGGTTGAATTTCAACTTGGAAAAGACGAATTATCTTTCTATGATAAAAATATGAAATGGACGGTTGAACCGGGAAAATTTAAGGTGTTTGTCGGTACAAACTCGGAAGATGTTCAGGAAGCTGATTTTGAAGTTGTTGAATAAATAAGAGAATTTTAATGAAGCTGAAGCGTTACATTAATCTGGCGTTAATTGTGTTATTAGTGTTAAGCTATGGTTGTAGTAATTCATCGGAGAATGAATATTCCTATCCGACAGTAATTTCCGGAATTGTAAGAAATACTGGCGGACAGTTGCTATCTTACACTAAAATATCACTTACTACTGCTCCGGATTATCAATCTGTGTGGACTGATGAAAACGGTACTTTCAGACTTGAAAATTTTCCTTCCGGAAAACATAAATTAAAAGCAGAACACGTTGGATATAATGATTATACGGCAGATATTCCTTCCGCTATTAATGGAACTTCAGTGTTAAATCCCGTTCTTTCAGTTAAAACATATAATATTCCAATTGTAAAGCCCGTTAGCAAAGGAACAGTTCGTATAAATGGCAAAGCACTTGAAACGGATTTCGATGGTGATGGAATTTATACCCCATTTAAAGTAAAGGGAGTTGCCTTTTCGCCTACCCCCATTAACAATAAACCTTATTTAAATGGTATTGATGACAGAAGCATTCAACTGCTTAAGGAAATGAATGCAAATACAATAAGAACTTATAGTGGAACCGGGAAATATTTTTTACAGAATGCGGCACCAAATGGTATTCGTGTAATAGTCAGTTTCTGGGTGGATACAAATTACGATTTATCCAGTGCGGATATACGTCAGAAAGTAAAAGATGAATTTGCGAGGATGGTTCTTGATTTTAAAGATTATTCCGCTGTGCTTATGTGGAATTTAGGGAATGAGCAGAACTATCAGAACGGCAATAATTCTAACTGGTATTCACTTGCGCAGGAACTTGCAGTTGAAGCATACAAAGTTGAAGGTGAAAAATTTCACCCGGTTTGTATTAATAACGGGAATATATACAACATCGGTGATGCATCATTAAATGCGGATGATAATTCACTTACTTATGTTGACCTTTGGGCAACCAATATTTATGAATATAATATTGCTACAAAGCTTAATGAATATAAAAACAAATCAGGCAAACCGATTGTTGTTACTGAATACGGAATTGATGCGTTAGATAACCGGACAAAACTTGAGTACGAAAATATGCAGGCAGCATTTGATAGTGTCAACTGGGCACAGATTAAAGCTTCCGATGATGTTTGTGTTGGTGCAACAGTATTTGAGTTCACTGATGAATGGTGGAAGGGCGGTACTCCAGCAATTCATGATTATGGCGGTTATCCTACAAGTGCTCACCCTGATGGATATTCAAATGAAGAATGGTGGGGAATAATTGCTACTTCTCCGGACACAAATGGAGATGGGCTGGATGAATGGCGTCCAAGAAAAGTTTATTATATGTTTCAAAGAAACTGGAAGTAAAATATGATTATAAAAAAAACTTTTTCACTGATGTTACTTATTTTCTTTTTATCATCGCTTTTTATTTTTGCAAATCTTAACTGTAAAAAAGATGATTCCAATCCTGTCGAAACAAAAGATCCTACCGATACAATTCCTGCACCTGCCGGTTGGAAACTTGTGTGGAATGATGAATTTTATGGAACATCAATAGATAAAACCAAGTGGGAACATGAAGTTAATGGCGATGGCGGTGGTAACAATGAACTTCAATACTACACTGATAGCCAGGCAAATTCATATGTACAAAACGGTTTGCTTGTTATTCAGGCAAAAAAAGAAAACTATCAGGGTAAACAATACACATCTGCAAGAATGAGAACTAAATATAAAGGTGATTGGAAATATGGCCGCTTCGAAATAAAAGCAAGGTTACCTTACGGGCAGGGAATGTGGCCAGCAATATGGCTGCTTCCAACAGATTGGGAATACGGCGGCTGGCCTGAGAGCGGTGAAATTGATATTATGGAATTACTTGGTCATCAGACAGATAAAGTTTATGGTACAATTCACTGGGGCACTTCACAAAATCATCAGAGCAGCGGCGGAAATTATACTTTAAAGACCGGTACATTTGCGGGTTTGTATCATGTGTTTGCACTTGAATGGGATTCAACCGGATTCAAATGGTTTGTAGATGATATTCAATACTATACTGCCAAACATGGTCAGCCTTTCGATAAAAGATTTCATATGATATTGAATGTTGCTGTTGGCGGTAACTGGCCCGGTAATCCTGATGAAAGTACATCATTTCCACAGAAGATGTATGTGGATTATGTAAGAGTGTTTGAAAAAAAATAGCGCCTTGTTCTTTTTAAATAATATTTTTGCTTATACATTTTTACAAATACAAATGGAAACAGAGATGAAATTAAATTTAATGTTATTTGGCTTACTGACTATTGCTGTTTTAGTTACCGGCTGTTCAGCCGTAAAACAAACGGTAACAACTACTCCGGGTCAGCAAGCCCAATCATTTTCAAAAGAGTATACAAGAACTGAAAAACTTGATTATCTCTTTTACCTACCGAAAGAATACGGGCAGGATAATAAGAAACTACCTTTGCTTTTATTCTTGCATGGATCAGGTGAAAGAGGAAATGATGTTAACCTTGTTGCAAAACATGGTCCTCCTAAATTAATTAGTGAGGGAAAGGATTTTCCTTTTATCGTTGTTTCGCCACAATGCCCCGATGGATTATGGTGGACAATGGATTCTCAGCTTGAAATTCTAAATGATATGATTGAGAATATTTGTGATAATTATAATGTAGACAAAGACAGGATTTACATTACCGGTCTGAGTATGGGAGGCTATGGCACTTGGTCAATGCTTGCAAAATATCCTGATAAATTTGCGGCAGCAGTATCAATATGCGGCGGCGGGGATTCCCTGCTTGTAAATCGTTATTGCAAAATTCCAATCTGGGTTTTTCATGGTGCAAAAGATAATGTTGTTCCTATTGCACAATCAGAAAGTATGGTGAACGCTCTTAAGAAATGCGGAAGCAATGTGAAATTTACTGTCTACCCTGAAGCAGGGCATAATTCCTGGGAAGAAACATATAACAATCCTGCATTATTCAAATGGATTCTGGAGCAGCATAAATAGGAAATCACTTATAATGTAATGAAAACAAAAATGCCGGATAGTTTAGAATCATCCGGCATTTTAATTTACTCTTAAGAAATTTTACGCGGCTTTATATTCTTTTATATCGAGAATGGAGCCTTTTGAAATTGATTCTTTTATATCAAATAAGAGATGACGGGTCGTCAGCTCGGATAAATATTGTTCACCACAGTTATTACAAACTTCGGCTGGTACATTCTTGTAAACAAAAATCGAATCCTCTTTAGTTAATGTTACAACGGATGTCTTTTGCTCCGTTTGTCCATTTTTACAAATAACACAATCCATATTACAACTTCCTTTCAAAATTACTATCCCATTTAAGTGGATCTGGCTCATATACTGTTATTATAATAACTTCTTTATCTTTTAGATTGTCTGCAGCCACAACATGAATAGGTTTAGTTTTCGCAAACCCAAGTAATAATTTTGACGGATAAGGTTTATCATTATTATAGCTGCTAATAACTTTACCATTTTTAACAATAGTATTAATTATTTTTTCATCAATATCACGCTCCAGCATCCTTTGAATTGCGTGCAAACGATATTTAATAGTATAATCTTCGAACAATGTATATTATGGAAAAGTAAAAGAATCGTTTGTATAATAGTCAAGAAATTTTTATTTAGCAATATGAAATTTTAAAAATTATCCAGTGATGTGTAAAATGAAAAATGGTTACACCAATCCCTCCTTTAAATACATCTTATTAATACTTCTTTTGCAATTTACAAAATTGTTTTCTCAACAACTTGTAAATGAAGTACGTCCATGGAAAGGCAGCGCTGTTTTAGGTAACGGTTCAATATGCGCTGTATATTCTGACGACCAGAGAGTCTCTTCATCATTCAAAGGTATTCAACATTTTTATGTTGATGACTTCACTGCAGATTATGTTGCATCAACCTGGTTTGATGTGGTTGACTTACGTGGCAATTCTCTTAAATCGAAGCGTGATACGATTGGAATGGATAATTTCTTTACGACATTTAACCGTTCGGAATTAATTGATGGCTCGGTGAAAGAAGTTAAGTGTTTCGCACATCCCTCAAATGCAATGGTATTGTCACTTGACATAAAAGACGCCCGGGTGCCGTCACTGAAGGAATGTAAAATCATTTTAAGAAAAAATATTGTAACGGACAGGACAATTACTTTAATGTCGCTAAAAGTTGAAGAAGATTATGTGGTTGCTAACTGGTCAAATGGAATGAACTTAATATTTTGTAATAAAGAAAAGGAACAGGAAGTAAGAGCTAAAGATTCGATCGTTTATATTGGTTGTAAGGGTAAAGATGAAATTATTGTTACTGCCGGTAAAAATCTTAAGGATTTGAAAACTGCACTTAAAGTGTTGCGGCTTGAAAAAAGTTTATTCTCAACTGCTTTTCAACATTGGAATAAATGGATTGGAACCGGAAAAATTCCCAGGCTCGATTCAAGGATAAGTGATAACTCAAAATATTCCGAGTATTATAAGAGAAATTTATATTCTGTAAAAGCTGCAAACCTGAACGGTATGATTCCTGCCGATATAACCGGGCAGTTTTTAACTAACAATATGCCGCAGCTTTATCCCCGCGATGCAATGATGTGTGCCCGCGTGTTTTTATTGACAGGACATTTGGATGAAGCTAAACAAATTATAAATTTTTGGCTGAAGAAAGAGATACCTAAAAAATCAATCGGCGAGTTTTATGCCCGTTACGATGCCAATGGTTTAGCTGTTGATGCCGGTGCCGGTGCAAGATATGATGAGCCAGAATGGGATGCAAACGGTTACTTTATATGGCTTGTTAATGAATACAACAAGCAGAAGAATGAAATGCTTGCAGGTAAGGATTTCATCTTTGAACTTGCAGATTTTCTTGTATCTAAAATTGATGAGAATGAATTGCTTTACGAAGGCGGCATAGTTGAATGGACAGGCTATCTTCCTACAACAAATATGATTTGCTCTGCTGCACTTCAAACAGCTTCTAAGCTTGCACTAAAATATAAAGACGAATTCAGGGCGGAAAAATATGAGGATGCCGCGGAAAAAATTTCATCTGCTTTGGAGTATACTTTTGATGAGAGCAGAGAAATGTTTACAGCCGTAAGGTTCACAGGAATTAAAGCCGATGACAACAGGAGTATTTCTGAGAAGAAAGGCATTAAACTTTACTTGTGGGATACTACCATTCCGTTTGGCGTTTTATATGGCTTTGAGGATAATGAAGAAATTCAAAAAACAGTAGATGTTTTTCTTAAGAAAAATATTATTCAGGGTGGGGGGTTACAATACTTTGAAGCAAAAGATAATGCATGGCTTTCTGCTTACGGCAGTGATGCATTCTTCTTTCCGACAGCCGCACTTGCAGAATATTTGTGTTTAACAGGGAAACATGCTCTAGCAGAAAAGCATATTAAATGGATGATGGACAACTCCAATACTTACGGTTTAATGCCGGAAAGAATTTTTAATAACGAGTCTGATTGCAGTCCTGCTTCACCTTTAAGCTGGTGCAGCGGAGAGTTTGCACTGGCAGTTTTGAAGTGGAGTGAGAAGTAAAGAATTATTCCAGAATTAGTTTTATCAAATCTTCTTTTGATAATTTAGTTTTTAGTGATAATTCATTTAGTATGTTATTCAATGTTCCGATTTTGATTGGATTATGATTTGGGAGTGTAATATGATGTTCACCGTCAATATATCTTTTTGAAAGTCGTAAATGGCTCCCCTTTTGTCTGGTAATTGAGTATTCAAGTTTAAGTAGTACTTTAATTAAGTGATCGCTTGAAATATCGCGTGGCATTTTCATGCTGCAATTACTTCTTCTTTAACATAATGTAAACGGATAAGTTTAGGCATTTCATCTGTTTCAAAGTGACAGGCAACAGCTTCTCTTATATAATCTTTTAACTCTTCAAATGAGTCGCTTTCAGTAAATATCGAATGCCCGAGTGCTTTAGCTTCGTATCCACCTTCTAAAGAATCTTCAATAATAAAAATGATTTCATTGGCCATAGTAATTCTCTTTTATCTCCAGATAAAAATATAGCATTATCTCTGAACTATCAAGATGAAGAGTTACAGCTAAAAACTTTCAGAGCAAATAACCGGGCAGCCGGGTTTAATGAAAATAATCTTTATGAAGTTTTCTTCTCTTTCATCGCTTCGGCAATTTCTCTCATGCTTGATGAGATTGATTCTGCAGCGTTTACAAACCGGAATCCAAGCCAAAATACTAAAATTGCAATCGCCAAGTAAATTAATGCTATTGCGGTTGGGAAAAAGAATCCAAACATATTTGCTCCACGATAACTATTTATAAAGATAATTTATATGCTCTGTTCTTCTTTTGGAATACGACTTGAAAAATAAAAAAAATCACATCAAAATCCAGTTATCAAAATGAAAGAATCCACAAATCTTATTGATTTAATAATCTCCGCATTATCAGTATAATAATTCCTTAGGATTAGGCTGTTTAATTTTTTGAATTTTATTTATAAAATACAATCCGGTTTGAGGCATATCTTTTGTGCCTTTATAAGGTTGTATTTTTAAGTGAGGAGTGGTTGAATGCGGATAATCATTTTTACAATTCTGCTGTTTACTTTTTGTGTAAACGATTTTGCCCAGTACGATGATACAGGCAAACGTGGAATTTATTTCGCGAAGAAAAATTACTCTCCTTTAACAATACCTGCTTTTGAAACTAGTAAAGATAAACTTCCTTCGCCTGTACTTGATGACAATAAAGAATATATTGAACTTTACTGGAAAGCATGGGAATTAGCATTCAATCATTTCAAGCAGCCACCACAGGGCTCGCCATTTGTCTCCGATTTTATTGATGAGGCTTTCTCTCACTCGGTGTTTCAGTGGGATACAATTTTTATGATAATGTTTGCACGGTATGCACACTTCATTTTTCCTTCTATTCAATCCCTTGATAATTTTTATTGCCGCCAGTATGAGAATGGTTATATCTGCAGAGAAATTCAGGAGGAAGACGGGCAGGATTATGTTTATGAAGGAAGAGAACATACTGTTAATCCCCCATTATTTAGCTGGGCAGAACTTGAGAATGCAAAAGTAAGCGGGGATTTATCCCGAATTAAATTGGTCCTTCCGGTGTTAGAAAAATATGCCGAATGGCTTGAGAAATTCAGGAAGAAAGAAAACACAAAACATAATCTTTACTGGCAAACCGGATTAGGATCAGGGATGGATAATACACCGCGCAGTGGTTCAGCCTGGACGGATATGAGCTGTCAGATGGTTATGCTGTATAATGATATGGTTGTTATGAACGATGAACTTGGATTGAAAGAAAAAGCTGAACATTTCAGAATGATGGCAAAAAATATTTCTTCTAAAATAAATGAATTAATGTGGAATGAGGGAGATGGTTTGTATTATGATCTTGATGACAACGGTAACCAGGTTAAGTGTAAAACTATAGCTAGCTTCTGGCCGCTGATTGCAGGAATTGCAAACCAGCAGCAGGCGGAAAAATTATTTTATAATCTCAAAGACACAAAATCTTTCTGGCGTACAATTCCATTTCCTTCTCTCTCTGCAGATCATCCTTCATATAAACCCGATGGACAATACTGGCTTGGTAGCGTGTGGGCACCTACAAATGTTATGGTTTTGAAAGGTCTTCAGAAATATGACCAGTTTGGCTTTAATGAATTTGCAACTCTTGCTGCAGAAACCTACCTGGACGGAATTTACAAAGTTTACAAAAAGACGGGAACAATCTGGGAAAATTATTCGCCTGATGCGTATGCAAGAGGAATCTGGTCTAAACCGGATTTTGTTGGCTGGAGCGGTTGCGGCCCAATTCAATTATTAATTGAAAATGTAATAGGAATTAATGCCGACGGTTTAAATAATAAAGTTATCTGGAATGTAAGCAGAATAGACCGGCATGGCCTGGAACATCTTCATTTTGGAAATAATACTACTTCATTCCTTTGTAATAAAAGGACGGACCTGAATAAGACAATTGAATTAACTATCGAATCAGATAATCCCTTTGAACTTACAGTTGTAAGAAGATTTGGTGAGAAGAAAGTGCTGAATGTAATTAAGGGAAAGAATATTTTTATTGTTGAATAATTTACTTGTACAGTTATCAATTAATTTTTAATAAATAATGAGGACCACAATGATTTTAAAATCTTACCTGACTTTACCGTTGGTTTCACTTATGTTTTTTTTAGGAGGTTTCTTTCCTGAAAAAGAAAATATTCCTCCATATAAAAATCCGTCTCTTTCAACTGATGAGAGAGTTGAGGATCTTCTTAAAAGAATGACAATTGAGGAAAAGATTGATATTCTTGGAGGAACCGGTTTTGCAACCAAGCCAAATGAAAGACTTGGTATTCCTGAACTTAGAATGAGTGACGGTCCGCTTGGCGTTAGATGGAATGAGAATACAGCGTTTCCATCAGGAATAATGTTAGCATCAACATGGAACCCTGAGCTTGCTAAAAATGTAGGAGCGGCAATTGGAAGAGAAGTTAAAGCGCAGGATAGGCATGTTATACTTGGTCCTTGTGTTAATATAGCACGCATTTCACAAGGCGGAAGAAATTTTGAAAGCTATGGCGAAGATCCTTCCCTCGCATCAAGAATGACTGTTGATTATATAAAAGGTGTTCAGAGTGAAGGAGTTGCAGCAACAGTAAAACATTTTGCATGTAACAACCAGGAACACGAGAGAATGTACGTTGATACAAAAGTTGATGAACGCACATTGAATGAAATTTATTTGCCGGCATTTAAAGCCGCCGTTAAAGAATCTGATGTTCTTTGTGTTATGAACGCCTACAATAAAATAAATGGCCACTACGCGAGCGAGAATGATTACCTTCTTATTGATAAATTAAAAAAGGAATGGGGATTTAACTGGCTTGTTATGTCTGACTGGGGTGCGGTTCACAGCTCAATTCCTACTGCAAACGGTGGAATGGACCTGGAAATGCCAACCGGTGAATATCTGAATAAAACTACTCTTATGGATGCAATTAAAAACGGAGTTGTTAAAGAATCAACTATTGATGAGAAGGTAAGAAGAATTCTACGCGTTCTTTTTAAAATGGGATTGTTTGAAAAACCAAGCCTGAAAGATGATTATGTTTCCGGTACAAAAGAAAATCTTGACGCCGCTTATAAAGCTGCACTTGAAGGAATAATCCTGCTTGAGAATAAAGATAATATTCTTCCGCTTGATTTTTCAAAGATTAACTCGGTTGCTGTAGTTGGACCGAATGCGCATTTAGCAAGAACCGGAGGCGGTGGAAGTTCTTTGGTAGATCCTATTGAAGCTGCAAGTCCTTTGCAGATTATTAAAGAAAAATTCGGCGACAAAGTTAAAATTAATTACGGGGCAGGAATTAAACTTGACGGTGAATCAAACCCGATTGAGCCCAAATATTTTTCCTTTAATGGAGAACAGGGACTTAAAGGAGAATACTTTGATAATAAAGAACTGAAAGGCACTCCCGCCTTTACAAGAATTGATAAACAAATTAATTTCGACTGGGGCGGCGATGGCCCTAAAGAAGGATTCAAATCAGAAAACTTTTCTGCAAGATGGACAGGTAAACTGAAAGCGGAAGAATCCGGTGAATTTATTCTTGATGTTACAAGCGATGACGGAGTTCGCTTGTATATAGATGGAAGTCTTGTTATTGATTTCTGGAGTGACCATGCTGCAGAAACAAGATCTTACAAAATGAAAATGACTGCGGGAAAAGAACACGATATAAAACTAGAATACTATGAGAATGGCGGAAGCGCTTCATGTAAGTTTGGCTGGACACCTCCCGGCGAAGATCCGAAATTTGCAGCAATTGATGCCGCTAAAAATTCTGATGTTGTTCTGTTTTTTGCCGGGACATCAAACCAGTATGAATCTGAGGGATTTGACAGACCTGATATTAATTTGCCGAAGGATCAGGATAAACTAATTAAAGAATTAGCAGGCGTTAACAAGAATATTATTGTCGTCATCAATTCCGGCTCACCTGTTATTTTAGAAAACTGGATTGATGATGTTAAAGGTATTGTACAGGTTTGGTTTGGCGGAAGTGAAATGAGCAAAGCAACATTTGATGTATTGAGCGGCGCTTATAATCCATCCGGTAAACTTCCGGTTACATATCCGAAAAGTTTAGAGGATTGCTCCGCTTACAAATTATATAAAGCGCAGGATAGCGTTACAGTTTACTCAGACGGAATTTATGTGGGCTACAGGCATTTTGAGAAAAATGATATTGAGCCAAGATACCCGTTCGGATATGGTTTATCTTACACTTCATTCAAATATTCCAACCTTAAACTTGAAAAGCAAAATGCATCTTCCGTTAAGGTAACATTTGATTTAACAAACACAGGCAAGGTTGAAGGGGCAGAAGCTGTGCAGGTTTATGTAGGAGAAGTTAATCCAAAGATTGACAGACCAGCAAAGGAATTAAAAGGATTCAGTAAATTAAATCTTAAACCGGGCGAGACAAAAAAGGTTGAGATTACATTAGACAAAGATTCATTCTCTTACTGGAACCCTGCAACAAAGAACTGGACAATGGATTCAAGTGATTTTGAAATCCTTGTCGGCAGTTCGTCTGCAGATATTAAACTGAAAGAAAAAATTGCCTTGTAGCTGATGAAATAGAATACAGATGACGCGGATTGTTATGATTCACACAAATCAGATCAGCGATGATCACAAGAATCATAATGATCCGTGTTCTATTCAGCCGGAGTGAAGTGTCTTGACTTTACTGCTCTCCTCAATTATTTTTCTTCGGGTTATCAGGGAGAAATTAATTTGCGGCAGTTAAAAATAATTTTATTATCAATCTTCCTAATATTCACCGTAAACAATCTGCGGGCTCAAGAGAAAGATTCAACCGAGAACTTTATTCAAAATTCCAGTGCTTGGTTAAGATTGGGACTTGGTAAAAGTTACTTTGGTCCGACAACAAATATTAGTTTGTCTTATGCGTATAAAAACAACATCTTTACAGCAAGATTTTTAAAGGCAGATGAATTCCGGTTTGGTGTAGATGGCTCTGCCTTTCCTGAACCGTCAATTGGCTTTAAAGAATTTGGTTTACTATATGGATTATCCCAAAGAAATTCTATAGTAATGATGAGCGCATCTGCCGGGATAGCCTATATTAAAGGACTAGACAGGGGAAGAGAAATCAGGTATCATGATCTGTATGAGAAGGTGAATATATCAACTGTGGGATTTGCATATGAAGCGGAATTACGTGTAGAGTTTACAAGTTTTATCGGTATGGGATTTACATTCTTCGGAAACCTTAATTCAAAAAGAAATTATTATGGCGGAATGTTGATGATTACTGTAGGGAAATTACGATAATTGATGAAACAGAACACAAATGACACTGATAATCATGATTTACACGGATCAGATCAGCGAAGATCATAAGAATCATAATAATCCGTGTTCTGTTTTTCTTCTCTCTTGCTTTTCAAATCTCAATCCTATACTTTTAGCCAAAAAATATTTGGACTGATATGGTATCCTTATTAATAACATTATTACTTTTTCTTCATTTAAATGGAATTGAAGAATCTCCGATGCTTTACCGCTATAACATTCAGAATAAAAATGTCTCATCAACAGAACTGCCGAAAGCACTTAAAGAAATTTCAGGAATGGCTGTAACCAAAGACGGAAGAGTGTTTGCCCATAACGATGAAAGAGCCGTAATATGCCAGGTTGATGTTAACAGTGGTGAAATAATTAAATCTTTTTCTGTTGGTAAAAAAGCTCTTCGCGGAGATTTTGAGGACATCGCAATAGTTGATAAGAAATTTTATCTCATAACCAGCGACGGATATTTAATTGAGTTTACCGAAGGAAGAGATAAAAGTTCAGTAGATTATAAAAGATACGAAACTGGTCTTTCGGCAAGTTATAATATTGAAGGTATGTGCTACGACGATGAAACCAACTCACTCATTCTTGCCTGTAAAGATTACCCGGGCAATGGTTATAACGGCTACAGAACCTGCTATTCATTTTCTCTTGCTTCAAATAAGCTTGATAAGAAACCAAAATTTGTTCTGCCGATAAAATATATAACCGGAAAAATCGGGATAAAAGATTTTAAACCATCCGGCATTTCTAAAAATCCTGCATCGGGCAGTTTTTTTATTATCTCTGCAAATGATAACGGAATAATTGAAGTATCACCGGATGGAAAAGTAATTGCTCAATCAAAATTACCCAAACATATTCATGAACAGCCTGAAGGAATTGCTTTTTTACCGGACAAGACTTTGTTGATAAGCGATGAAGGGAAAACAGTTGGGTCAATTACAAAATATCCTCTCGGGAAATAAATTACGGATGAAACATAAAATCCTCACCTTGACACTGCTGAACTTTGCTGCTCTGATATTAACAGGCTGCAGCGTTAGCGGTGTTTTTATAAATGATGAAATAAAATTTGCAACGGCTGATACGAACAAACAAAACGAAGTTGCTGCTTCAATATATCTTATAGGTGATGTGGGCGATCCTTCTGCAGACAAACAGGAACCATCCTTAGCATCGCTTCAGAAAGATGCATCTGAAAATTCAGTACCGGAGAAAATGATTTTCTTCCTCGGCGATAATATTTATGATTTTGGTATGCAGGCGGAAGATGATGCAGACAGGAAGGAAATGGAACGAAGAATTGACGAGCAGATGAAAGTAATTCTTGAAAGTAATTCAAAAGGATATTTTATTCCCGGCAACCACGACTGGGATTACTGGGGCAAGGACGGTGCAAACGCTGTAAAGAGACAGGAAAAATATGTTGAGGAAAAATCAGACGGAAAAATTTCTTTCCTGCCCGATAACGCATGCCCCGGTCCTGAAATAATTGATGTGCAAGATGATCTTAGAATTATTCTCTTCGACTCACAATGGATACTTCAGGATTATCGCTACAGGTCAGCAGATGGATGTTCTTCCAAAAGCGAAGATGAAGTTTATAAAAATATTGAAGCTGCTTTTAAAAGTGCAGGCAACAGGAAAGTTTTGGTTCTTGCCCATCACCCGGTTGATTCGCACGGCGAACACGGCGGATTCTTTAGCTGGGAAGCGCACCTGTTTCCGCTAAGAGCGTTTGTTAAAGAATTGTGGATTCCTTTTCCCGTTATCGGTTCGCTTTATCCGCTTGCAAGAAACCTCGGAATTACAAGTCAGGACATGTCCTCATCAGTTTATAAAAGAATGGCAAACCGGCTTGACAGTATTTATACAAAATATTCTCCGGTTGCTGTTGCCGCGGGCCATGATCATTCGATGCAGGTTTTACAAATGAATAATTACCTGATGCTTGTAAGCGGCGGTGGTCTTGCAGCAAGGATAAGAAGTTTAACTACAGGAAAAAATACTATCTTTGCATACGATGATTCCGGTTATATGAGGATTGATTTGTTAAAGAACGGAAGAATGAAACTTGATGTCATCATTCCTGTAAATGATGGGAAGGAAAGCGAAGATGTTTTTTCGATTTGGCTGAACTAAATTTTTTTGGGGTAAGATGTTGAAGAGCAAATTCAAAAATATTTTTCAGTTCAATTCCTTCTTACTCTTACTCATAATCTTACTCTTCATTTCTTTCCATTCCGTTCCCGCTTATTCAGCCGGGCAAGATTCCACCAGGAAATATATTACAATTGCACCTGGTGCTGAATACAAAGCCGGCTGGTTCCATGAAGTTTTCTTCGGTGAACACTGGCGTGAATTATGGACAACACCAATTAAAGTTGAAGTGCTTGATCTTAATGCTTTTGCAGGCGGACTTACTCCTTATAAAAAAGGTGGCGGCTTTCAAACCAAATCACTTCGCTTTAAAGGAAACGACGGACGAATTTATAAATACCGTTCTGTAAATAAGGATCCGTCTAAGGTTCTTCCAATTGAATTGCAGCAATCGTTAGTAGCTGATGTGCTGCAGGATCAGATAAGTTCATCAAATCCGTTATCAGCAATTATTGCTTCGCCTTTACTTAATGCAGTTGGAGTGTTAAATGCTCAGCCAGAAATCGTCTATCTTGCAGATGATGAAAAGCTTGGTGAGTATAGGAATGAGTTCTCTAACCTGCTTGGTATAATTGAGGAGCACCCCACTGACTCAGATGACGAAAATAGTTTTGCCGGTGCAGATAAAGTTGAAGATACTTTTACCTTCTTAGATAAACTTGAGGAAGATAATGAAAATTGCGTTGCTGCCACGGACTATCTTAAATCAAGATTGATGGATATGTTTATGAGCGATTGGGACAGGCACACAGACCAATGGCGTTGGGCAAGATATAAAAAAGATGGAAAGAAAATATGGTACCCAATTCCACGCGACCGCGACCAGGCATTTTGCAAACTTGACGGCTTCCTTCCGCAAATTGCTGAACTTGCGGTTCCGCAGCTTGAAGGCTTCGGTGATCATTATCCTGAAATTGAGGATCTTACCTGGTCCGGCAGATTCTTAGACAGGCGATTGCTTACAACAATTACAAAAGCAGAATGGGATTCCGTTACAAGATTTGTCTATTCACATCTGACTGATGAGGTAATTAAAAATTCAGTAAGACAGCTGCCGGAAGAATATTTTAACATCGCAGGTGATTATCTTATTACAAATCTTAAAATAAGAAGAGAAAGATTAATTGAAGCTTCCGAAGAATACTATGTGCTTGTTTTTACTTATGTGGATTTAAGAGGAAGCAATAAAGCTGAATATGCCGAGATAAAGAGGTTGAATGATGATGAAGTGGAAGTATCAATTTATGATTTGAAAAAGAACCGAAAGAAAAAAGATATTCCTTTCCTCCACAGGATTTTTAATTACAACGAGACAGAAGAAATAAGAATTGAAATGCTCGGCGGCGATGATTCTGTTGTGGTAAAAGGAGACGTCGCCTCAAGCATTCAATTAAGGATTAATGGCGGCGATGGAAAGGATAAGTTAATTGACAGCTCAGGTGTGAATGGAATTCTTTTCAGCATCTTGCCTGTGCTGGCAATACCTGAGCGCAAAACAATCTTTTATGATGAGGATGATAACACTGAATTTATTGAACGAGCCGGCACTGTAATCATTCAGGATAAATATCCTGTACCAAAAGATTATTTTGAAAAATATGAGCCGGCTGTAAGAGACTGGGGCTTCGACTGGAAGTTTGGACCAATGGCTAACTATGAAACCGATGAAGGTGTTCTTATTGGCGGCGGACCAATACTTTATAAATTCGGTTATAAAATTGAGCCTTATGTTTTCAGGCTTCAGGCTTATGCAGCTTATGCCACCCGAATTAATAGTTATATGTTGGATCTCAACGGAGAGATTTTCGGCGCAATTAAAAATGCTTCAATCGGTTTTGATATAATGCGCTCGGAACTATCAATCTCAAACTTTTACGGTTTCGGAAATCAGACACAAAGAAAAGCATACCTTGTAGACCGCGATTACTACAAGGCTGAATTTGAAGAAGTAAGGCTTGCAACCCAGATTAAATTTTTCCTCCTGAAAAATTTTACACTTATAACAGAAGCAAATGTAAAATATACACACGTCGAGAACTTAAACTCTAAGCGTTCTCACTTTGGTAATTCAGGGAATGACAGGCTGATTAAACAACTTAACCCGTTTGGAATAGATAAAAATTCATTCCTCAATCTCTCTGTACAGGCAATTTATGATACGCGCGATAACATTGTCTCTCCGCTTAATGGGTATGTGCTGGATTTTAAGAGCAGTGTAAATCCTGAGCTGCTTAGAAGGAATGAAGAGTTTGTTAAGCTTGCTCTTGACGCAAAAACTTATGTTCCTTTTAATTTTATTACAAGCTGGGTGCTTGCCCTTAGAGCAAGAGGTGAGAAGCTGTTTGGTGATTACCCGTTTTATGAAGCAGCCTTTCTTGGCGGCACGGAAACATTAAGAGGATTTGACAGGCAGAGATTTGCCGGGGAAGCTTCTTTGCTTGGAAATGCCGAGCTGCGTTTTTATGTAACGAAAATTAATATTGTTGTCCCAACTGCAATTGGTTTAACGGCTTTTACAGAATCAGGCAGAGTGTTTATAAAAGGTGAGCATTCGGAAAAGTGGCATACATCGGTAGGCGCAGGAGTCTGGGCATCAATTATTAACCGTGATATTACGTTTAGCGCATCGTACGCAAAATCCTACGAAGACTGGGGCGTGTATGCTGTGTATGGTTTTACATTTTAATTGAATATACTTTTCTACTCTTCTACTTCTGTCTTCGGTTTTAACAGTTCATAAATTGCTGTTTGTGCCTGAACTCTTTCATCCTTCTTTGCTTTTTTATAATTATTGTTCTGCACTTTGTTTATAACTCTTGCTTTAACATTATCTCCCAGTTGAATTGAGATAATCTTCTTTATTTCTTTTTGAATTTTCTTATCATAGACAGGAAAAGCGACTTCAATTCTTCTGCTTAAATTCCTTATCATTAAATCTGCAGAGCCAAGATAGTATTTCTCTTTTCCGTCATTATGGAAAATGAAAACTCTTGAGTGCTCAAGATATCTGTCAACTATGCTTGTGATTTTTATATTCTCACTTAATCCTTTAACACCGGGAATCAAACAGCATATTCCTCTTACAACCATTTGTATTTTTACTCCGGCGCAGGAAGCTTCGTAAAGCTTTGCAATCATTTTCCTGTCTTCAATATGGTTTACCTTTAAAATGATTGAAGCTTTCTTTCCCGCTCTGGCATTAGCAATTTCGTTATCAATCAGTTCGTACAATTTTTCTCTTAAGTTGAATTGTGCTACAAGAAGATGATTAAACTCTAACTCTCTGGTTTGAGTTGTTAAATGTTCAAAAACTTTTTCGGAATCATCGGTAAGTCTTTTATCGGCAGTGAACATGCCATTATCGCTGTAAATTTTTGCTGTGCTCTCGTTAAAATTTCCTGTGGCAAGGTAAGCGTATTTTTTTATCTGCTCATCTTCCTTACGATAAACAAGACAAAGCTTGCAGTGTACTTTAATTCCCGGGAAGCTGTACAAAACTTTCACGCCATTTGCCGCAAGCTCTTCTGCCCAGTGAATATTGGATTCTTCATCGAAGCGCGCTTTGCATTCTACAAAGGCAGTAACATCTTTGTTATTCTTAGCGGCGTTAATCAATTCCCCCATCACTCCGGAATTCTTTGCCGTTCGGTACAAAGTAATTTTAATTGCCTGTACTGCCGGATCATCAGCTGCTTCCCTGATAAAGCGGATTACGTAATCAAATTTCTGATAAGGATAAGTAAGTAAATGGTCACTCTCTTTTATAGATTCGAAGAGGAACGGATGTCCCTCAAGTTCCTTTTTATAAACCGGCGGCTGAGGTTCATTTTCAAGCTTTGCATTTTCAGGCAAAGGAAAAGCGAAAAGATCATTCATATTATGATATCTTCCCCCGGGAACAGCATCTTCTTTTTCAATCTGGAAACAGTCGCGTAAAAACTTAAGCATCTCTTTCGGCATATCTTTATCAAAAAGAAATCTTGCCGGGGGACCGGTCTTACGTTTGCCCAAACCTTTTTTAATTTTTTCAAGCAGGTTGCCTGAGAATTCATCATCGATATATAATTCTGCATCGCGTGTAAGTTTTATCTCGTACGCGGCTTCTACTTTAAAGCCGGGAAAAACTTCCGGCAGAAATATTCTTATCAAATCATCAATAAACATAGTGCAATGCTTACCATTATCCTGTAGAACAGTAAATCTTTTTACATGCTGTGTTGGTACTTCCACTAAGCCATAACTTGTTTTAACTTTATTCTTAAGACTGTCTGATTTTGCTTGAGATAAGCGGACTACAAGATAAAGTGAACTGTTCTGAAGGAACGGCGCCACCTTCTTCTTCATTAAAATCATCGGTCTTAAATAAGGAAGTATGTTCTGGCTAAAATCCTCACGCAAAGATTCTTTTTGTTCTCCTGTTATATCAGACTCTTTTAAAAGAAGAATATTATTCTGGTTTAACTCCGGCAGAATAATTTCCCGCCATATTTTACCGTACTCTTCCTGGTGTTTATAAACTGTCTTTGCTATTCTTTCCAGCAGTACAGCCGGATCGAACTGTAATTTCCTCTGTGTTTTGTTTTTCAGGTTGAGAAGGCTTTTAATAGAAGCGACTCTTACCCTGAAAAATTCGTCAAGGTTGGATGAGAAGATGGCCATGAATTTTATCTTTTCATAAAGCGGAACGGACGGATCCTTGGCTTCCTGTAATACTCTGTAATTAAATGAAAGCCAGCTTAAATCCCGGTTGAAAAATTTCTTGTTATTCATAGTGGGCTCAAAAGTTTAGTAAAATGAATGCTTTAATAATTAATGCGCCTGAACCTAAACCTTATTTAAAATATTTTTTAGGATACTCGAAGAATTTTAACTGTCCTTTTGCTTTCTTTATCATATCCCATTTGTCAATATCAAATTCAACACCTGCAATGCTGCAGGTGGGCATATTATCAATTGTTTCTCCTGATATTTTGTTCAGGAAATATGTGTGCCCCGGATTATGTCCAAAAATCATGACCGATTCCAGTTCATCATCCAACTCTTCAATTAAACTATACAGCTCACTTTCATCTGCAAGATAAACACTTCTTTCAACCTGAATTTCTTTTCCCGGGTAATCAAGTTCTTCTGCAAATATTTTTGCTGTTGTTAAAGCTCTTACGGCAGGGCTTGACACAATTAAGTCAGGGGACACTTTCATCTTCTTTAGTAGTTTACCCATGAACGGAGCGTCATGTTTGCCGCGGTGGTTTAACGGGCGTTCTTCATCCTTCATTCCCATTTCTTTCCAGCTTGATTTTGCATGACGAACAAGATAAATAGTTTTCATAAACAGTATCTCTTAATTTAAATCGATGACGGTTTGATTTGGATAAGTTAAAATTGCAATAACATAAGCGGCTATCACCACGATCATTCCGTACATAAAAATGTTGTAGCAAATTCTAAGGTACTTGTATTTTTTGCCGAGCACTATGCCAAGGTAATAGAAATCTTTAATCATACTTCCGTAAAGGTATTCGCTGTCGTTCATCATTTCTTTCATTCCCCATTCAAAGTCGTTCAGGTTCATATTAAAAAAATTGCCGAAGAAAAGAAGGTTTGCCTTCTTCTGTTTAATATCATCAACCGTAAAAGTACCGGAAGTAACCTGGGGCTTGGTAACAATTGCGGCATATACAATTGTTAATAAACTTACAATAAGTAAAATCATAGTGGGAATAATTAAATGGGGATTAGCATCAAGCTTTCTAACAAGAACAGAAATAACGATTGAAAGAAGAATTGTGTTCACGCTAATCATTATATGTGCTTTATTATCAGCCATGCCGCTAAGCCTTAAATGGTTAGTAGCAGTTATCCTGAACATTGTTTCAATACCACGTTCAGGCTTAAGCTGTTTTTCTTTCTTTAGCTCAAGTTTCTCCTTCTGTATCTCAAGTTTTGATAAATCAAATGTCTGTTCTTCAGTTTTTTTGCGGAGTTTCTTTTGCAGCTTTAAAAGATTTTCCGTTCTCTGCTTTCCATAATTTTCCCGTGCTGCTTTTGTTCTGAAAGGATTACCGATCATAATGTCAATGCTGTTTTTAAGCCATTCAAAATCGGTATAAGTTTTTCCGGTTGACTGCTCAAGTTCAACTCTTAGCAAATCACCTTTTTCAAAAAAACTTTTTTTACCGAGATGACTTAAGTCCGCATCGCATACAACTTCCTCAAGTAAATCTTTAGGCTGCTGGGGAATTCTGGATGCAACAATACAGCTTTTAACCTTCTCAATTTTATCAGCCGGGTAATTTTGTACAGTTAAAAATTCTGTGGCAATCTCAGAGCTAATCAATTCGTGTTCTTCGCGTTTAACCGTGTAGCCGCTATCGTGGAAGAGTGCAGCAAGTAGAACAATCTCTGTTTCGCTTGTATTCAAGCCCGACTCGTCCGCTAGTTTTTTTGCGGTTTCAAACACTTCATTTGAATGTGTAAAATTATGATAGACAATTTTTTCAGATAATTTGTTTTGAAGTAAGTCCGAAACAAATTCATATGCTTTCTTTACTATGATTGAGTTTGCCATGACCATTCTGCTAATTTTGTAAAAAATCTGGAATTAAGATATTTAATTTGATTCTAATAGTAAATGAATCTTTTATCATTTAAAAGGAATCTGCCAAGCAGATTAATCTGAAAAATTGGAAAGAGTAAATTCTGGTAAAGAAAAATGGGTAACCGGAAATCTAAAAGTGAAAATTGGAAATAAGTAATTTGGAATTAGAAACCAGAGATATTAGTTGTAGCAAGATAAGAAGTCAAAAGTGAGAAGTGAAATAATTACAATCGAATTGCAACTAAATAACTATCAAATAACAATTGAATTACCATCATTCAATTATTTAATCGTGCAAGGAAGTCAAGTTGCAAGGATGATAGGCTGCAAGAATGCAGGTCACCTTTTTTTTTGATGAAATAACAACTTGCAATTTCTCAGCCAGAGGCTGATCTCGTAAGCCTTAGTCTCATAAATTTGCGGGACAATTACCATTTTCCAATTTCAAATTACCAAATAAGTCACTGTTCTTCTTGGCCTTAGCCTTACCAGCAGAATTACAATTGAATTACCGCTGAATTACAATCCATTAAATGTCCAATAACCAACTCACAATAACCAATTTCCAATTCTTCACTTAGCCTTAGCCTATGCCTCAGCCTCACATCTTAATCACCACTGTATTACAATAGAATTACAATGAATGACAATTGACTGACAATCGAATTACCATCGCATTAAAAGCAGTCTATCACGATTGTTGTACGCTTACCTTTCCCGGCTTCTTCCTCTTTATTACAAGCACATTAAAAGCTTCAACAATTATAAAGAGACTTAGAATAAACATTGCTATTCCGCTTATGCCGCCTATCATTCTTGTTGAATCTACTCCGTTGAATTCAGGGAAAGCTTTAATAAATGGAATAATCATTAATAATAATGACCACAATGTCATAACTATCATTATAATCATTGGTATAACCGCATAGAAAGATCTCTTTCCTGTTTTAACAAGCCATACAACTACTGAAAGTAAAACAAGGCTTGCGAGAAGCTGGTTAGTTGTTCCGAATATTGGCCATGCAACAAGATATGCTTTTTCTTTTGCAGCCATAAGGAAAATAAATGGTAAAAGAAGAGTAATAAAAGTGGCAAGCGCTGCACCGGATTTTGATTTAAGTCCGAACAGCTCCTGGCAGATATATCTTCCAAGTCTTGTGCATACATCAAGAGTATCATATACGAAAGTTGAGAATGCGAGAAGAGCGAAAGATATTGCTATGTTATAATCAATACCGATAAGAGCAAGATAATTTGCGATGCCGTTTGCGTAGATCATATTAGGATCGCCTTTAATAGCGTCGCTTCCTTTTGCAAGCATCATAACTGTACCAAGTGCAAGAACTGCTACAAGTCCTTCTAGCAGCATACCGCCGTAACCAACTTTCCTGGCATCAGATTCTTTCTTTAATTGTTTTGATGTTGTACCCGAACTAACTATACCATGAAAACCGGAACATGCACCGCAGGCAATAGTAATAAAGAGCATAGGGAAGATCATTTTATTATTAGAAAGACTTGCGAAACCGTCAAGATTAAATGCAGGGTACTGAATTGAGAATCCGCCGAATAAAGAACCGATTAAACTAACAGCGATAGTAAGGTATAAAAACCATCCGCCAAGGTAACCGCGCGGCTGAAGCAGCAGCCACATAGGAATTAGAGAAGCGACGAAACAATATATTAAAAGAATAATATCCCATTGCTTAATTGATATTCCTGAAAACAAATTGCTTACAGGCTGCGGAAGATTTGAGCAATATAAAATTATTAACACAAGGATAGGAAGAAATATTGCAGTGGCAATCTTAAGATTGAAGTTGAATTTATATAAAAGGATTCCCATAATGACTGCAAGCAGCAGGTATAATATTGATGCTGAAGCAACACCGGGACCATGAGCATTTTCAGTTGAAACAGAAACGAACGTCTGTGCAGTTATATCTGTGAAAGCAATTATAACATACACAAGAGTTAACCATATAAAAATAAGAAAGAGAATATGTGAAGTGGGCGACATATATTCTTTAAGTACTTCTGCAATTGAAGTTGCTTTGTGGCGCACTGACGCGATAAGACTTGAAAAATCGTGTACGCCTCCAATAAAGATTGAGCCGAGGATAATCCATAACAAAGCAGGAATCCACCCGAACCATAGTCCACCTAATATTGGTCCTACTATTGGGCCCGCTGCAGCTATTGCAGAGAAATGCTGGCCGATTAAAAGGCTTGCTTTGGCCGGAACGAAATCGTTGCCGTCATTTATTTCGCAGGCAGGAGTAATCTGTGTATCATCAACTATTAATTTTTTAGAAAGATATCTGCCGTAAAAAACATAACCGATAGCAAGTGCAGCAATGGAGATGAGAACGATGAAAGCGATCATTTTAAGCCTCGGACAATTAGTGTGCATTTTCAACTATGCAAAACTACCAATTTTATTTTTATTTTCAATTTAGTTTTTTTGTTTCTTAAGTAAAGAGAGATGTATAGGAATTCAGATAACTCACCAAAGCCGGGTAAGCATAGTGTGAACAGTTGCCCACAAATATAAACGGAGAAGATCTGTTGCAGGTGTACAATCTTTTTATATCACTAATTAAAAAGTTAAAAATCTTAAGCAATATTTTTTCTTCTCTTATTATCAACTAATGCTTTTGGGATGAAATAAAAAATAATTTCTGCTTATCTTTGAACGTAACCAATAATTGATTCATTAATAAAAATCAGGCTACTAATGAAAAAAATTCTACTACTGCTTTTACTTCCTGCTTTAATATATTCGCAATACCAGGTTAAATCACCCTACCTGCTTCAGCCGGAAAAAGTTTTCGGATATGTTGATTCCTGTGCAAAGTTCTGGCTTAAAGCTTATGATAATACAAACGGGGGATTTAATCATAATGTTAACAGGCAGGGTAATGTAACAAGTACGGATAACGGAAGAAAGCGAATACAGACGCAGGGAAGACATTCGTATGGATATACAAGAGCTTTTATGTTAACAGGAAACGAGAGCTATCTTGAAATGGCAGAGAAGACTTTACAGTTTATGTATTCATACGCATGGGATAATACTAACGGCGGGTGGTATAATATAATTGATAAGAACGGCGGTACGGGAAAGACAAATACTAAAACCGCATTCGACCAGCATTATGCGATGATAGGCATTGCCGCAAATTACGAGGCGACAAACGATTCGCTTGACTGGCAATGGCTGATGAAAGCTTACCAGAATAATGAAACAAAACTGTGGGATAGCAGGGAAGATTACTTCGGTTATTATGATAATTCAAATTACAACTGGACAAACAAATCAGGTAAAAGTTTTATTGCAACAGTTGATGCAATAACAACTCACCTGCTGTATCTATACCTGATGACGGGTGATGAAGCGTATAAAGAAAAATTATTAAAGGTGGCCGATAATATTCTTAATCGTCTTGTTGAAAGTATGGACGCACAAAAGATGGGTTTTGTAGAAGAGTACGATTCCAACTGGAGCCCTGATAACAGTGAAACGATGACAATTATGGGTCACGTTCTTAAAACCGCATGGTGCCTTGGAAGAATATATCAGTTAAATCCTGATACACTTTTGTTAAGTGCTGCTGTTAAACTTGCGGATCATGTATGGGAAAATGGTTATGATCATCAGTACGGCGGGCCGTATAAAGATTATAACAGGTTAACGGGACAAATGCTGATGTGGGGAAATCCTGATACTGCAAAAGCATGGTGGCAGATGGAACAGGGAGTTACTTGCGGACTGATGCTTTACGATATAACTAAAGATGAAAAGTATCTTCAGATGGCAGATGAAACACTGGATTTCTTCATGAAATATTTTGTTGATCATCAGTACGGAGAAGTTTACCAGGACAGGACAAGACGAGGTGCACAGACGTGGGGAACAGATAAAGGTAATGAGAACAAAGCTTCGTATCATTCGATAGAGCTTGGATATTACGTTTATCTGTACGGAAATTTATTTTATAACAATAAGCCGGTTGATCTTTATTATAAATTTTCTCCTGTAAATTCCGACAGGCAAATCGGTCTATATCCTTTGGCAATTGCGTGCGACAGGCTAAAAATTAAAAACGTAATTCTTAATGATCAGCCTTATTCAAATTTTATTGCAGATAGCAGGCATTTAAATATTCCTGCAGGGACGGGTGGTAAATTTAAAGTAACTTTTGAAGCAATTGGAACTACAGGAATTGCAGAGAAAGAAAATATTCCCGAACAATTTGTATTGCAGCAGAATTATCCGAATCCGTTTAATCCTGTTACTACAATAAAATATACAATCACACACGTAGAGACGGGGTATACCCCGTCTCTACAAAATGTAACGTTAAAGGTATTTGATATACTTGGAAGAGAAGTTGCAACACTTGTAAATGAAAATAAAGTGCCGGGTGAATATAAAATAACTTTTAATGCGGACGGATTATCTAGCGGTATTTACCTTTACAAATTGCAGGCGGGTAATTTAACATCAGTAAAGAAGATGACATTGATTAAGTAGTTTTATTGAAATGAGAAGAAAATTTTTAATTATCCTGATAATTTTTATTTGCAGCTCGTTTGCAGAAAATAAATTTTTATTCGGGCAGAAGTTATTCATAAATGAAATAATGTCTTCCAATGTTCTTGGTTATAAAAACGCCGAAGGAGAATATGAGGACTGGATTGAAATCTATAACCCGGAAAATTACGCGGTTGATTTAGCCGGCTATTACTTAAGTGATGATAAGGATAAAAATAACCTTTGGCAGGTATCTGCAGGTCAGCCTGATAAAACCATAATTCCCCCGAAAGCATTTTTAGTATTGGTTGCAGATGGCAAACCCGAAAGAAGCGCGAACCATACAGATTTCAAACTTGATGATAACAGCGAAGCAATATTTCTAATAGGCAAAGATGGCCTGACGATAATTGACAGCATAATATATAAAAATCAATTCAGGGATATTTCTTACGGAAGATACCCGGACGGAAGTGCGGATTGGTTTTATATGGTTGATTTTTCTCCGGGCGTTTTAAACAAACCGGGTTATAAGGGATATACAAAACCTCCGTTTGTTGAGCCGGAATCAGGTTTATACCTGGGCAGCACTACAATAACTATTACACCGGATAATATTACCAATGAAATCAGATTTACAATTAATGGTTCAGATCCAACGGAGTCATCAACAAAATATTCAAGTCTTGTAAACATTAATTTTACTTTAGTCTTTAAAGCAAGATCGTATAACGGAAATACATTACCAAGTGAAATTATTACAAAGACATATCTTTTAAATACTAATCACTCATTACCCGTGTTGGTATTAACTACCGATCCGAAAAATCTTTTTGATTCTGCAACAGGAATATATGTTAACGATTATGACGGCAGGGAATGGGAAAGATATGCCGAACTGAATTACTTCAAAAACAACTCTCTTGCATTTCATATTCCAACAGGTATCCGCATCCAGGGAAATACCGGTCCGACCGAATATCAGAAAAAATCATTCAGCGCTTATTTCCGAAATGGTTACGGTCAGGAGAAACTTGTCTTTCCGTTTTACCCGAATGATAATGTTGCAGCATTCAGAAAATTAATTTTGCGTTCCGGTTATGATGACAGCCTTGAGCCGACATCAGGAGGTAAAAACAGCAGTGCGACTTTAATAAGAGATCCGCTTGTAACCGAGTTGTGGAGAAGAACCGGTTTTGTTACTCCGCAAAGCAGCTTTGCGGTTTTATATCTTAACAATGATTACTACGGCATTTATGATATTAAGGAAAGTATTGATGAGAATTTTATCAGGGATCATACAGGTTACGAAGATGTGGATATTATAAGAACGAGATGGGATTCAACAGAAGTTGTGTACGGCAACGATCTTAAATGGAAAGATCTTATTTCATTTTTCAAGAACCATTCTTTTGCAGATGATTCTGAAATTGCCGAAGCAGAAAAACTGATTGATCTTGATAATTTTATTACTCTTCAGGCAATAATGCATGTCGCCGGCTATTCCGGCTGGGCGTACGGAATGTTTATGTTCAGGGAAAAATCTGCTGAGGGGAAATGGAAATTTACAGTTTGGGATGCAGACAGATCTTACAATGATGTTAACTGGAACGGATTTACCGCACAACCAAATCCTGTGGGAGTCTTTATTGATACTTTAATAACTAAAAAACTTCTTAAGAATATTAACTTCAGAAGCAGGTACATAAACAGAATTCATGATTTAATAAATACTGCATTCTCATCTTCAGAAATAAAAAGTTTAATTGATTCGCTTGCGCAAAGTATTCAGGGTGAAATTCCCGCTGAAGTTAGTAAGTGGAATAATACTGTTGAAAAGTGGAGTGCAAATGTAAACAACCTTAAAACGTTCTCGGAGCAACGGCAGGAGAAAATCCGCACTCAGATTAAAGATTATTTTAAACTTTCAGGCAATTCTGAATTAACTTTAAATGTAACAGGTGCAGGAAGAATAAAAATAAATAGTGTGAACACAGATCAGTTTCCATGGAAAGGGGTTTATTCTAACGGAATTCCTTTAACATTATCAGCAATAGCTGAGCCTGGATACAGGTTTACCGGATGGGATGATAGTTCTTTGCCGCAGGATGAAACTATAACAATTTCTCTGGAAGGCGATAAATCAGTTACTGCTCAGTTTGTAAAACTTGAAAGCAGTAATGCTGAACTTATTGCTCTTAAAAGAATAAAGACCGGCCAGTATTTACCTGTAATTGTTAGAATACGAGATGCGAACTGGAATATTAATCCGTTTGACCAGACGCCGGTAAATTTAATTTTCAACGGCGCTCATGCAGATTCAACTATAAAAATTAAAAGAGGAGCAGGAGCAGGAGTTTTGCAGATTAATTCTCAATCAAACTTCCTTCTCTCGGTGAGCAACTCAAATCTCACTACTCAAAAACAAATTAAAGTAAACGATCTGTCGGTACAGAGTTATACGGGGTCATTGCCGGTTGGCGAAACCATCTGGGATAAAACTTTTGACAGGAATGTTACAAATGATTTGACAATACCATCCGGCAGCACACTAAGAATTACGAAAGGAACATGGGTAACAATTAAAAAGTTTGTAAATGTTTACGTACGCGGCAAACTAATTGTTGAAGGCAGTGCCGATGAACCTGTTGTAATTACATCGGAAAAGTGGAGTGAGCCATGGGGCGGAATTGAATTTAGTAATGGAAGGGCAGATTTTAAATATTGCATTGTCTTGAATGGCGCAGGAGATAATTCAAAAGGTAATCCTACAAGCGACGGCTGGCATACTGGTCATCAGCATATGTTCTTCGGAATGAATAATTCTGATTTTAATTTTGATAACTGTTTTTTTATTCACTCGCCGGGAAAAGTATTTGGTGCACAGGATAGCAGGGTTACGGTTACAAACAGCTTAACGTCATTTGTCTGGCTTGGCGGAGAATTTCACCGCGTGCTGCTTAAATATAAAAAGAGCCATCTTATGAATCTGCCGGATGAAGAATCTTACCTTGACGGTGATATTGATACAGACGGATTTCACATAGATTATCTGAATGCTAACTATCCTCAGTATTCTCTTATTGATAGCTGCTATTTTATTACAGGCAAAGATGACGCGATTGATCATCATTATGCAAGATTAAAAATTACAAACTGCTGGCTTGAGGATTTTAATCATGAAGGTGTTGCAACTTCAGGCGGAGATACAGTTCAGATATTCAATACTGTTGCATTAAATAATGACCAGGGGTTTGAAGCCGGCTGGACTGAAAGTAATGTAAGCAAAGGTCCGTATGTATTTATTGATCACTGCGTGGCAACAGAAAATAATACGGGATTAAGAATTGGTGATAGTTACGACTGGACATATAAAGATTATATGAAAGTTACCAACTCTGTAATTTATAATAACGGGGATAACATTCGTAATTATCTTAACAGTACGCATGCATCTCTTCCGGGTGCGCTTGAAATTTCTTACTCAATGACTAATGATGCTGATTATGATAATTCTCCGCATTGCATTACAGGCATTCCTCAATTTGATGAGTTGTATTACCTTTTACCCGGTTCACCAGGAATAAATATGGGAATGAACGGAAGCAATATGGGAAGAGCTGATAGTTTGGTTATAAAATCAGGTTCGGTTGTAATAAATGAAATAATGTATAATGCACCTGCAGAACAAAATTCAAAAGACTGGATTGAGCTGTACAATCCGCAAAATACTGAACAGAATATTTCAGGCTGGGTTTTAAAGGATGATAATAATAGTCACTCTTTCGTAATTCCTTCAGATATAAAAATTCCTGCTAACAGTTTTCTCGTTTTGTGTTCTGATACTTCTGTTTTTAAAACTATACACCCGGAAGTAAAAAATATTACGGGCAATTTTTCTTTCGGATTTGGTGATTCTGACCAGGTTAGAATTTATACAATTAATAATATTCTTGTTGACAGTGTAAGCTATACAAATAAATCTCCGTGGCCTGCAGAAGCAGATGGGGATGGTTTCAGTCTTGTACTGATTGATCCGGAAAAAGATCATACCGATCCTGCAAACTGGAACAGGTCAGTTCAGTTTGGCGGTTCACCCGGTAGGGGAAATTTGTCTACCGGTGTTACGGAAGGTAATACTGATAATTTACCGGAAGAATATTTTTTATATCAGAATTATCCGAATCCGTTCAACCCTGTTACTACAATAAAATTTGTTATTCCACATGTAGAGACGGGATATATCCCGTCTCTACAGAATGTAAATTTGAAAGTGTATGATGTTCTTGGAAGAGAAGTAAGGACACTGGTGAATGAAGAAATATCTCCCGGGACTTATGAGGTTATTTTTAACGGAAGCAATCTGAGCAGTGGAATTTATTTTTACAGATTACAAGCGGGAGAATTTGTTCAGACCAAAAAATTAATATTAATGAAATAGTAATCCTGTATAAATATTTACTGAGTGAAGTACCTTGATTACGATTTAGGACGAAAGAAAGTAAACAATCAGCAAAGAATAGGTAATGAGAGGAACAAAATGAATTCACCAAATTGATGAAAAATAAGCAAAGGTATTTTAACTCACCCCTCGATATTGAAACGACAACGATCCCCTCTCTTGGTAAGAGAGGGGAAAACCTGCGACAGCAGGTTAGGTTGAGTTTTGTTAATAATAAAGAAGTGTCTAGTTTTTCTATATCGGAATTAAGTGAATAGCAGATTACCGAAACCTTATATTAATTTATCCTGCCTCTTATAAAAATAATTTTTAATTTATCTGCGGAAGAATTTCATTTTATAATTCTATAGGTGCCGCAATGAAAAAAGCTTTACTCTTTCTCTCCGTTATTTTCTTTTCGTTAACAGCAAGTATCTTTTCTATTGATCCCGATTATTATTTAAAGAAAAGCAACTGGTACGAAACAATGCTTGCATCGCAGGAAATGCTGCACAGGTTACAGGAAGTATGGAAGCGGAATAACCAGGTTAAAGTTAGTGAGTTGTATGATGCAGGGCCATTTATTGCCGAAGAAGGAAAATCCTTTGAAACAGTATTTGAACCAGAAAAGGAATTTGATCTTAACAAAACTTATAATGATGGAAAAATAAAATGGCAGCCAAAACCTGAATGGAAGGACGGCTCTGTTAATTATTTTGAAAGGATAAATAATGCTGTTCATTACCTGTATAAAAAAATTACTGTTCCTTGGGATACAGTAATAAAGGTTTACCTTGGCAGCGACGACGGGATTAAAGTATGGTTGAATAATAAAAAGGTGCTTGAACACGACGATAACAGGGGAGCTAACCCGAACCAGGAAATAGTTGAACTTCAGCTTAAAGCCGGTGATAATAATTTCTTAATGAGAGTTAATAACAACAACGGTCCAACAGCTTTTTATTTTTCTTTAGTTGAAAGTGATCCCAAAGATATTATATGGAGTCTGATTGACCGGGATTTTAAAACATCCGATATTATCCAGGAATTTAACTGGGAGAAAAAAGATAACATCTGGAAAGACGATTGGACACCCGGGGATTATAAGCTTATCGCTAAACGCTATGCCGATGCTATTGCAAATGATTATCAATCTGAAAATTATAAGATGATTAAAATGATTGATAAAATTAAAAAGGTAAATGATTTGTGGAAGGTGAGAGATATCTATAAGAAAATAAGAAAAGATGAATACATCGTTCTTACACCAAAATCCGGCAAAGAGCCAAGAATAAACAGCGCAAAAGTTTTTGGAGTAAGGCCAGATGCCCCGTTCCTTTATACGATTGCAGCAAGCGGTAACAGACCAATGGAATTTACTGCAGAAGGTTTACCAAATGGACTGACACTTGACAGTCAAACAGGTCAAATAACCGGCACACTTAAAGAAAAAGGAGTATATATAGTTAAACTAAAAGCCAAGAATTCTTACGGGAAGAATGAAAGAGATTTAAAAATTGTTGCGGGAGACAGAATTGCTTTAACTCCACCACTCGGCTGGAACAGCTGGAATTGCTTTGCAGATGCAGTTGATGAAAAGAAAGTTAAAGCTGCCGCAGATGCAATGGTTAACAGCGGATTAATTAACTACGGATGGACTTACATTAACATAGATGATTTCTGGGAGAATAAACCCGGCTCAACAGATCCTGACCTTATTGGTCCCGAACGTTATGAAAACGGTAAGATTGTAGTGAATAAAAAATTTCCTGATATGAAAGCGCTGGGAGATTATATTCACAGCAAAGGTTTGAAAATGGGAATTTATTCTTCACCCGGCCCGCTTACCTGCGGAGGCTGCGTTGCAAGCTATAAGTTTGAAAATGAAGATGCACAGAGTTACGGCGAGTGGGGTGTAGATTATCTTAAATACGATTGGTGCTCTTACGGTGAAATTGCAAAAGATGACAGCCGTGAAGAACTTATGAAACCATATTATGTTATGCGTGCCGCACTTGATAAAGTAAATCGTGATATTGTTTTCAGTCTTTGCCAGTACGGAATGGGTAAAGTATGGGAATGGGGAGATAAAGTAGGCGGCAACTGCTGGCGTACAACTGGTGATATAACTGATACATGGGAAAGTATGTCTTCAATAGGATTCAGCCAGGTTGAAAACGGAGCATACGCGAAACCGGGCAACTGGAATGATCCTGATATGCTTGTTGTTGGTATGGTAGGCTGGGGGCCGCAGCTTCATCCATCACGCTTAACACCAAATGAACAATACACACATATAAGTTTGTGGAGTCTTCTCTCTTCACCATTGCTTATCGGTTGCGATATGACCCAGCTTGATGACTTTACTTTGGGATTATTAACAAACACAGAGGTACTTGATGTTAACCAGGATCCGTTAGGTAAACAGGCTTCAAGAATTTCCAAAGCAGGTGACCTTGAAGTATGGGCAAAAGATCTTGAAGATGGTAGTAAAGCGGTTGGTTTGTTTAACCGTGGTAATAAAAGAACTGAAGTTACAGCGGCATTTAAAGATCTTGGTTTTGAAGGTAAATATATGGTGAGGGATTTATGGCGTCAGAAAGATGTTGGTACTTTTGAAGATGCTTATCGTGCCTTTGTACCAAGTCATGGAGTTGTATTAGTAAAGATAAAAAAGTTATCTTTGTAATGAATTCCTGTTGTATGATTTTGATTTGGAGAAAATTATGGACTATAAAGAAATAATCGGTTCTGATCCTGCGATTATGTTAGGCAAACCAATAATTAAAGGAACAAGAATTACAGTTGAATTAATTATAAAAAAACTGTCTGAAGGACTTTCCCCGGAGGAAATAATTGACGCATATCCTTCTTTAAACCGGGATCAGATTTTAGCAGCTCTGGCCTATACTTTTGATATAATTTCAAGAGAGGAAACACTTGCAGCTTAAAATTCTAGCTGATGAAAGTGTAAGTTTTAAGTTAATCCGGTATTTGCGTGAATCAAATTTTAATGTTGCTTCTGTTAGCTAAATGTTCTGCGGGGCAAGTGATTATGTTGTGCTTGATTATGCAAGAAAGAATAAATCCATTTTATTGACAGAAGATAAGGACTTTGGCGAGTGGATTTTTGCACATCATGAAAAAGAGGTTAGTGTAATTTTACTCAGATATCTTAACAGCGAGTTTCCGGAAATAATTAAAACAGTTTCTTCTTTGTTAAATGAATTTGGTGACAGATTGTTTGGTAAGTTTATAACAATCAGAAAAAGTCGGTATAGAATAAGGGAGTTATAAGCAAAGTATTTGATTCTAATTTTTTATTTGAGAAATTAATTTCTCCATCTTTTCATAGTGTGAACCTTTCCAGTAAATTTTATTGCATCCGGTACAGCGGTAAAATTCATTTTGCCGCTCTTTTACTTTTAAAGGAAGTTCGCCTTCAATTTTACTTTTGTTAACGGCAGTTAAAAGTGAATTGCATTCCAGACACCTTGTAAATTCATTAATAAAGATTTGCAGGTGAAATCTTTCAATCACTTCTTTTACCTGATTTACAGGATAATCATTCCTTATCCAGTAACCGTGAGTAATTTCATTTCGCTTTAAAAGATTTCTGTCTTTTGAAAGTATAGTCCGCTTTTCGTTTAAAGAAATATTAACCATCTCGTCTTTTTTGAAATCATTTTTATACGAAGAATCAATTCCGAACATTCTTAAATATCTTGCCAATGTTCCTAGATGTACATCAAGCACGAACTTAGGGTCACGTAAAGGAAGCGCTCTTAAATGCTGAACTTCAGAAATGTCAAATGATTCGAATACCGGGTAAACGCTTATTTCATCGTTTGGCTGTACTATATAATTAAAGCCGACTGAAATTCCATTTACAAGTATTAAGTCAATTTCAGTGTGTGGTACACCTATGGATTCGATCATATCCTTTACAGAAGCGCGGTTAAGATAAGTGTGCTCAAACCTGGTTTTTCTTTTTTCTTCAGGGAGAAAATCATTCAGCTCTTCATAAAAGCGAAAGAAAACTTTATGCATAATACTTTCGAACTCTGAAATTTTGTATCAATACAACTAAGTATAACGTTGATTTATTTGTAAATATCTTTTCTGTGCCCAATGGAAATTATTAGAATGATCAGTAATTCGTTTTCCTTTTTATAGATCACGCGATAATTGCCTACTCTTAATGAGCGTAAACCCCTAAGTGGACCCACCAGTAGTTTTCCCTTATCTGGTTGAGTTTGTAACGATTCCATTTCAAATCTGATTTTTTGCCGTTGCTTACTACCAATTTTCTTTAAAGACTTAATCGCTTCCGATGTGTACTCGATCGTCCACATTTATTTTAAACTGAATACTTCTTTGTGAGATTTTCTTTTTTCTTTTGGCTCTGCAAGAGCTTTTGCAATTGATTGAATAAGTTTTTTATCTGAGAGCACTTCAATGGTTTCTTTTAATGCTTCATACTCCTCAACAGTTATGATAACTGATGGTTTTTCAACTTTTATTTCTCTTACTCCGGTCATAGTATGTTCCATTGTTTGTGGTCAAGTTCAGGACTAAAATAGATTATTAGAATTGAAAAAACAATATCTGTTTTATGTGCATTGTTTAGCTGATAATACTTATAATAAAATCAGAATTGCAGATAAAATTATTCATCAAATCCGGGTCTTATAAAATTCTTTGCATTTGGAAAACTTAATTCTAAAAGTCTTTTCAGTTTATCCAGCAACAAAACAAACTCAATTACTTCCTGTTCGGGGAAACGATAATATATTTCTCCCCACGCTGCAATTGAACGATCAATTGCAATCAATCCGATTTTAGCGCTTCCATCCGAATCCTTCGGCATATCATCAAACTCTTCTTCACATTCATCAAACAAACCATGCAACGCTCTGTTTACTTTAGCACTTATAAAAAATCCGTAGTACAGAATTATATCTGCAGCATCTTTCAAGTCGAATGCCTCCAGGTAAGGATTCTTTGAGGGCAAATCAGTCCTCTCATTTTTCAAAGCATTTTCCTTTTCATTAAGAAGTTTTTCATTTTTTTCAAACCAGTTCATTACCTGGTTGCTGTATTTCTGTGATAAAATATTGCATTCATTTTCTTCAACTTTATTATCGATATCCTCCTGTTGTTTCATTATCTCAGCTTTTTCCTCGTCATCGGGTTCGGGAAACAAATCCTCTTCATCATCCGGAATAAATTTATCCATCATATTATATGTTGTATCGTATAGTTCATTAAGCTTTTCCCAGAATTTCCGGTTCTGATTATCTTTACTTTCATTTTTATTGAGACAATCATTTAATGTTATAAAGGTTAAGCATCTTGATGTTAACGGACATCTTTCGCACCATCGATCGCAATAGTTGAAAACGCCCGGAATAAGGTTTGGATTATTGAAAGGATTATTTGACATATTTTTACTCACTTGATTGTGATCTTGCCGGAGTTTATGATCTTGATACAGAGTGCGGTTAAAATCTAATAATATTTTCTCAAAAGAGAAACGGATAAAATTTTTTAATCCCGTTCAATTATCAGCTTGAAGTATATAAAATTTTTGACAATATTCATTATTAAAAAACCGATTGAGAATCATGAAATATATTTTAGGGATACTTTTATCAATTCTCATAATTTATCTTCTTCTTTTGCTTTTACTAAGAGATGGCCAGTCAAATCTTTCCTTTGAAACTTCTGAACTCAACAATATTCCTTTAAAGGTACCAACAGGATTTTTATGGGGTACGGCAACTTCGTCACATCAGGCAGAAGGTAACAGCAATAATAACAACTGGTTCTTATTCGAAAGCGAAAAAGATAATACAGGCAAACCACGAATTAAAGAGGGACAGAAAGCGGGAATTGCTGCCGACCATTGGAACAGGTACAAAGAGGATATTAAGCTGATGAAATCACTGGGAGTAAATGCTTTCCGGTTTTCTGTTGAATGGAGTAAGATTGAACCGCAGGAAGGTGTATTTGATGAATCGGCTCTTGATCATTACGAAGAAGTTGTTGATGAACTAAAAGCCAGTGGTATTGAACCTGTAATTACACTGCACCATTTTACTAATCCAATCTGGTTCGAAAAGAAAGGAGCGTTTGAAGAAGATAATTCTCCAAATGTCTTTGCAAGGTACATTTCCAAAGTTGTTAAAAGGCTGAACAAAAAAGTAGAATACTGGATAACAGTAAATGAGCCGACAGTATATGCTTTCAACGGGTATTTCTTTGGTGAGTTTCCTCCCGCTGAAAAAAATATGGATAAGGCGGCATTGGTTTTTAGAAATATTTTAATTGCACACAGCGAAGCTTACCTCGCAATTAAGCAAATTAATCTTAATGCTAAAGTAGGAATTGCAACTGCAATTTATGCTTTCGATCCTAACTCCTGGTGGAATATTGCAGATGTTGTTGGAGCATACTATGCAAACAGGAATATGAATGAAGAGGTGCTTGATTATATTACAAACGGGCGGTTTGATTTTTATTTTCCTACAATTTCTAAACTTGAATATCAAAGTGATGTTATAAACAGTTTCGATTTTGTGGGAGTAAATTATTACACAAGATTTGTAATTCGCTTTAATCCGTTTAATGATAAATCCTATCAGGAAGTGAAACAGACATTTGCAGAATATAAAACAGATATGAATTGGGAAATTTATCCGGAAGGTCTTTACAGAGCCTTGAAGCAGGTAAGTACATTCACAAATAAGCCGATATTCATTTCTGAAAATGGAATTGCCGACGATGGAGATACTAAACGTCCATCGTTTATAAAAAATCATTTACTTGTTATGAATAAAGCTATTGCCGATGGAATGAATGTTAAAGGGTACTTCTACTGGACACTTATGGATAACTTTGAATGGGCCCAGGGATTTTCCAAAAGGTTTGGTTTGTACAAGGTCGATTTTAATACCCAGGAAAGAATTCTTAGAGAGGGAAGCAAGGTTTACCCGGAAATGATTAAGAAGTTTACAGAATATTAAACAAGAGAAATACCTTTTTGTGATAAATAGTATTGTTGCAGTTTTTTTTTATTACGATACTTATTTAAGCAGAACTTTTTTCAATCCGGGATTTGTTAGAATCTTGTAATAAAATAAAGGGAAATAAAAGTGAAAATCCTCTTAACTTTTTTAACTATGTTTATTCTTACTTCTATTTCATTTTCTCAGGAAGAATTTGAAGCCAGGGAAGGTGATACAACATTTATAATGAAAAAGTATTACTTCTGTTTATTGAAACGCGGACCAAACAGAAATATAGATTCGGTTAAACTTGCGGAAATTCAAAAAGGACATTTGGCTCATCTTAATAAACTGGCTGACGATGGGAAAATTTCAATTGCAGGACCATTTGACGGTGACTTTGACTGGCGTGGAATAATTATCTTCAATACTAAAACAAAGGAAGAAGCTGAGCAGCTTCAGTCAGAAGATCCAGCGGTTAAAGCAGGCAGATTAATATTTGAAATTTATCCCTGGTGGGCTGCAAAAGGATCAAAATTAAATTAGAGGAATCTGAAATGAACAATACCTATCGTAAAGGTGCCATTGGTGCATTGATGGATATCTATGAAAAACATATAATTGAATTCAGTTCTTTTATTGAAAATACTCCCGGTGAAATTTATGAGAAAATAATTGATGAGAAAACGCAGGACGAAGACTGTAGATCAATTCAGACTATTGTTTCTCATGTTATAAACTCGGGTTTTGGTTACGCAAATTATTTGCGGGATAAATTCGGTATTGAAAAAAACAGCCCGGAAAGGAAATTACTTAGCATTGAAGAAGCAATTATCCGGTTGAATGCTCTTATAAGATATACCATTCAAACACTTGAAGGCAAGTGGGAAATGAGTGACGCAGAAATTCTTGAAACTGCTTTTAAAACAAGATGGGGCGGCAAATACGATATTGAACAGCTGCTTGAGCATGCAATTGTTCATATCCTAAGACATAAAAGACAGATTAAAAGATTCCTTGAAAGAGTGGAGCTTGAGTAAGAGTAAGAGTAAGAGTAAGAGAAAGAGCCTAAGAATATAATACCTGATTGAGAATTCCGAAACAGAAATGAATGTAAATTAAGGAATATGAAATTTCAGAATACTAATTAAAAAAAAACTAATCTCTAAATACCCTAACCATTGATAAAGCACTGTGTGGATGAAAACCTGTAATCTTCAGGAATTGTTTATAACAAGCTCGTCGCTGCTCTTTAGTTTTAACTTTCTGTTTAACTCGGTAATATTTATATCAGTAGGAAATCCTTTCTTATCCCAATGGTTTTTACAACCGCAGTAATCCAGCAGTATACAATTGATAGGTATTCCAAGGGATTTAGCTTCCCAGCCGCCTGTCATTAAATTTAGAGCGCATGTTACTCCGATAATCCCCGTGTCTTTATCCCCGGCTCGTCTTTTAAGCCACTTAGTAAAATCAGTTGAGTGCGGAATCATGAAAACACCAAAACCATGAGCCTCGCCATATTTTGTAAACTGGTTTACGCGGCATGACGCAGTACAATAACTGCAGGAGTAATCTATTCCGTTAAAGAAAGCTTTGCATCTTAACTTTGATTTAGCACGCATGCATGCGGGAAGCAATACGGCTTTCTTTTTAGTTTTGGAATACTCATCAAACCATGCGCGGTTCATTATTTCTGCGCCAACCATATTAAGATGATACTCAACCCTTTTTCTTCCGCAGAAGATATAATCCTCATCCCATTTATAATCATGGTGTTTGTATTCAAGGAAGAATTCGACTTTCTCTGTATATTTACCAAGAACAGCAAGACTTTTGTTCTCAAACCACTTGGCAAATTTTATGGATTCAAAAATCTGGTTAATTGCATTATCAACAGGAAGCGATGAAAAATAATTTATCCATGGTTTTAATCTTATTACTTCCTGTTTGAATTCTCCTGCAGCATCTAACCAAAGAACAAGGCTTTTAACTTTTTCAACTCCAACTTGAAGACGTGTACTTGCGGATTTACTTTTTCCGCTAAGGAAATAAGTTGATAATACACCACGTAAAGGATCTATAAAAGGTTTTAACCATGTATAATTTTTTCTTAAGTAAACAAGGTTGGATAAAATCTTTTGAGGAATTAAACTTAAACTATTTGCATTGGTCTCATATACTCTTAGAAAAACACCGAGTGTCAGGAGTTCAAAAATATATTCGCTGCGAGAGCGTAATTCTTTGCTCTTATTTCTGATCAGGAAAAATTGAAAATCCTCCGCAATTTGTTCAATGCTTTTATCTGCTTCTTCCAATACGGCATCTGTAAATAAAGCAACGTCCTTGTAATAATTTTCCGAATTTTTCCCTTCGTTTGGCAGTGAATAAGTAATCGTCTTCATTTCTTAAAAAAATTGTTGGAATTTTGACGATTCAATTTAATCATTTGTTTGAGTTTGAGGAAAATTTTATTAAAAAATTTTTAAGGTAAGATTTAGTAATTACGGGTTGGAAAAAAGTGCCCTTTTAATTATAACTGATAAAAGGGCACATTAAACATAAATTAGAAATCTTCCATGTTACCGTCGTCGGTTCTCCGGCGCTCTTTCTCCTGGTCGGATTTATAATTATTCAGCTTGTAACTAATACCAAGGAATGCTCCCCTGCTGTCCATAGTTCTTGTGCTGATTGTATTAAAACCGGTTCCGAAGGTTTCGCTATCATATTTTCTTGTTTTGAAGATATCGCTTACCCTGAAATTAAGTGACAATTTACCTTCCATAAAATCTTTTCTTAATGCAAGGTCGACAGAATACTGTTCTTTCATTTTTCCCTGGGCCATAATTGTAGGGGCATTGTAGTTTGCAATAAGCTGCACAAAGAGTTCTTTGCTAAGGAAGAAGTTGGAATTAATTCTTGTCATCCAGGTGTAATTATTATTACTTAGGTCTGGACCTTTGAACTCTGCTCTGAAAAATGAAAAGTTTGCATTTAATCTCCACCATTCAAAGAAGGGGATATTCCCTATAACTTCTAAGCCGTAGTTCATTGATTTAGAAATATTCTGGAATGTGGTTCTTGTAACACCGGCTTCTTCCAGAACAGTAATCATATTTATCACATCGTCTGTCTGGCGGTAAAATAATGTAGATGATAAAGAAATTTTTCCGAAGAAAACCGAATGGCCGAATTCATATGAATTAATATATTGCGGTTTAAGGTAAGGATTTCCAACAACTATATTAGTAGAATCAGAATAATCAACGAGCGGATTAAGCTGGCGGTTATTAGGTCTGTCAACTCTTCTGCTGTAGCTCAAGGAAATTTCCTGTCCGGTTGAAATTTCAGTTTTCAAGTGAACAGTCGGGTAGAAACTGAAATAATCATTATCGTAATTAGAATTGTTAAGAGCCTGATTGATATTTGTAAATACTTTTTCACCGCGGATGCCGAGCTGGTACTGAATTCCTCCCAGGATATTGGAGTAAATTAAATAGGCGGCATGAATCTGTTCTTTTAAACCAAACCTGTTTTTCTGTGAAAGATTATCGATCCAGTTATTCTGATCATAAGAGAAATCATAATAATCCTGATCCGAAGTCAGATCTTTAAAACTGCTTTTTAATCCTGCTTCAATTCTTCCAAAATCCTCCATCGGATTTGTGTAATCAAGCTGCAAGGTAAGCATTTTATGTGTGTTGTCTGTATTGCTTCTCTGTAAAGCCGGTAATGTTGTACCGGCTTCAAGCTGGTATATATCCCCGTCAAAATCTGCAGTGTGATCAGAATAATTAATATCTGCAATAAGTTCATGGCCTTTCTTCTCAAAAGTTTTTTTATAGTTCAGGTCATATTCCATTCCACGGATATTCCTGTTATTCTCACTGCTTCTTGAATAGTCACGCGTAAGTGTATTAGTTTCATCATAATTCTTATTGTCAAGTAAGCTATGATTATCCATCGACATGTTTCTGTATCGGAACAAAAAACTGAACGTGTTCTGATCATCAAGGAAATAGTCGAGCCCGATGCCGGCATTATGCATTCCATTCTTCCTGTTATCCTCGCTAAGCTGATTAAGAGTTGAGGTTATTCCATTATAACTGGAAATGCGGTTTGTTAGGCCTTCACCTACCATACTGAAAAATCTTGTATCATAGTTTCCATAAAGATTAAATCCTGATCCCCGGTAATTAAGGTTAAGCGAAGAATTATATTTGTCACCCGTTCCGGCATTAAGCGAAGCTATTCCGTTAACACCAAGGTTGGATTTCTTTTTAAGAACAATATTAATAATACCTGCCGTACCTTCAGGATCATATTTTGCAGAGGGATTGGTAACTATTTCTATGCTTTCAATTGAACTGGCGGGGATTTGGGTAAGTACATCTGAACCACTAACACCAGCAAGTCCGGATGGTTTGCCGTCAATTAAAAAAGTAACATTCTTGCTTCCTCTTAAAGCAACACCTCCATCGGCATCTACCGTTACAGATGGAACATTCTGCATTACATCCAGTGCTGAGCCGCCTGAACTTGCAATGTTTGCATCAACATTTACAACTTTTTTATCAAGGTTATTTGTAATCATATCTTTCTGACCGGTGACCACAACTTCCTGAGTTGATACTGATTTAATCGAAAGCTTAATTATTCCAAGGTCTACATTTAAACTTTTCGGTGTAACAAGAAAGGAATCAATTGTGAAATTTGTGTAACCCATAAAAGAAACTTTTGCGGAATATTTCCCCGGGATAACCTTTTCAATTAAAAACCTGCCATCCTGGTTTGTAACTGCTCCGTTTGCAAGCTGAGAATTCCTGCTTCTGTAAATTGTAATATTTGCGTATTCAATCGGTGTGTTTGTCTGTGAATCCAAAACTTTTCCGCTTACAGTTCCGTTAAAGCTTTCAGCTTTGTTAAAATTATCTCTGTTCTGCTGACCTGTAATAAGTATATTTATAGAAAAAAATATAATTGCAAGATTAATAGTTAAATATTTCATTTTTCTCCAACGTGGTTGCTAATTATTAATTATGGACTTGGACATTTAAAAGCAATAGCGGGTTTAAATTTTTAACGATGTTTTTAGTTCAGAGATACTTTGGGAAGAGTAATCGAAACATAATTGTTAAATGCCAGTTTGTAGATCTTATAGTTAAGATATGAGTAAATCGGAAATGATTTCAGAATCTCAACAACTTCTTCCTCTGATGCTGCATTCAGGGTAACCCATAATTTGGTTCTGTCCTGTGCAAGCGTATAACTCGTCAGCTTTCCTTTCTTCATAAGGCGGTTAGTCATGGCAACCTGGCCCGGAATTAATTCAATAAATTCCTTTGTAAGCTCAGGCAGCTCGATGTCTATCATATATTCAAAATTGTCCATAGTACAGCTATTTAATTTTACTTAATAACTAAAAAATAAGGAAGTTAGTTGCAAAGTTTTTTTGTTGAATGAATTATCGAAAAAAACAGAACTATTTTAAGTCTGTGGTAACATTGAATTCTACTTTAAGACACTTTTCTGGTCCGGTTAGAAAATTCTTAACAAAATAATTTAACTTTAATTCTTTTTGGCCAGCAATATCTTTTGATTTTGGCCTTACACTAAAAACAATTGTCTTTTGAGCAGGCAATAATAATCTTGCCGGAAATTTAAAGTCATCATCATCCTTTTCCAGGATGAAAGTCATTGGAACATCCGAATTGTTTTTAACCTGGAAATATAAATCTGCTCCTTTATTTGCGATTGCTTTATCCTTTATAAGCTTAACTGAATTGTTAAATATTTCTCTCAGGTATTCTTCTTTTCCGAATAAAGAATCATGGTGAAATACTGCAGTCCGGTGAGCAAATAAAGCTTCCTTAATTCCTTCTTCAGATTTCTCTTTTGAAAAAACCAAAGTAACAGGCCTGTGGTCGCCTTTATCCTGTTCAAAGAAATAGCTTACAGGGTCATGAATATCCGAGTTGCCTGTTATTGTAATATTGTTTTCAATACACCACTTGTAAACATCCGGGTAATATTCACGTTCATTTACAATTTCAATTCCATCAAGCAAGTGTTTATCAAATAACTCCTGGTGAATTGGAAACCAAGTTGGCTTACCATCCTTTGTAGGGAATACCGGTTTTAACCAGAATGGGTGATTCCACTGAATGAAGGCGCCCTGTTCTTTTGCAATCTTAATTGCTGTCATAAAATCGGCAGTGTCAATAGGATTACTATCTTTTATGAATAATGCATTTAAATGTCCCGGGGGCATTTTTCTCGTTATCTCAGAACCTTTAATAACAATTACGTCGTATTGATTCTCTTTAGTCTTAGCAATCTCAACTGACCGGTTATGGTTTTTTGTAAGATCATCTTTGTGAGGACGATATTCAATATGATCTGTTATCGCAATTGCATCTAATCCGTCTCTGAATGCTTCTCTTACCCTAAGATCAGGCCATACATTTCCATCGGAAAAAACAGTATGGCTATGAAAATCACATTTCAAAGTTTTATACCCAAGTATATCCGGAATATTAATATCATCCCTGGTTTGCTGTGCTAAAGCATTTAACCCGAATGACAAAACAAAAAATATTGTTACAAGATTTTTCATTGCTATTCTCGTATAAAGATAAGAATTAAGTTTATAGTCATTTAATCTTCACTTAGCCTTCGCCTTCGTCTCAGCCTTCCTTATAATATTCCTCTCTTAAAATTCCCATCACATAAAAATCGATGTACTTGTTATTGTGATACATTGCTTTTCTTAATGTACCTTCAATTTGAAATCCTGCTTTCTTATACGCTTCAACACCTTTAACATTATCAACACAAACATGGAGTTGAATCCTGTTGAGGTTTAAAATATCAAACGAGTACTTAAGCATCATTCTGGTTGCCTGTCCGCCGTATCCCTTTGACCAATACTGCGGATCATAAATGGCGATATAGAAAACAGCGGCACGGCTAACGTAATCAATTCTTACAAGCGCTGTCTGACCGACTGCGACATTGTCTTCCTGCCGGCAAATTGTGAACAAAGCAATTTCCTTACTGTTAGACCACTGGTTCATTTCAGATTTTACCTGTTCAAAAGTCATCGGGCTGAAAAGAAAAAGAGTCTCACGTATTTCAGGATTATTTTTGCCGAACTCAACAAGTTCAATATCTTTTTCGCAATACGGGCGAAAGTAGATTTTTTCACCCTCAAGGAATTTTACCTGCTGCATTTTTCTCACTTAAATTTTCGCTGTGAAATTTAATAATCTTTCGTGTAATATCTAAAATAAATTGTAAGAATTTATAACCGATCCTGTTCTGAACAAAACAAAATCAGATTAACCCTTCACTCAGCGCACTTTATTAATCTTTTACTAAGACTGATAAATACGGATAATTTCTTAACGAATTACTTTTAATGTTCCTTACTTTCATAAAATATTTTGGACAGATATAAACCGATCAATATCTTACTATTTGAAAAGTTAAAAATTTAGGCGGAATTAGAAAAATATATTTATTATGTTTAGCGAAAAATTAAGATTACTGTCATTTTAATTTAACCTTAAAAATTTTTGATTATAAAGAAATACATTTATTTGCCGATTATATGTTATATTTTTCAAGAAATGAAGAGTTATGAGTTTTTTCCCAATGCAGGATGATGCAATTAAAAAGAAAATGGAAAACCTTCTCATCAGAGAAGCACTTTTCAGAAATGCCATTGAAAATTCAATGGATTTCTATTGTAGTATAAATTCCGAAGGGAGACTAACTTATATAAATAAAAGCTTTCTGAGAATTTTGGAACTTGACAACTATAAATTAGTGGGAGAAAAATTTACTTCATTCTTTTCAAACTCAAACCAAGTTGAAGAAAAATTAAGGACTCTATCCTGTACTAACCCTGCATCATTTGAAAAAGTTGAGCTTAAAATTGATAAAATCCTACAAAGCACAGTAGATATCTTTGCATGCGCAGTTGAAAATGAAACATTAGATGGAATAGAATATTTTATTTTTAGTAAAAATAGTTTTGATGAGAGTAAAATTCAGTTTGAAGAAAATCTGAAGTTCAGATCTGTTGTTTTTGGCTTGCAGGAAATGGTTGCATTGCTGGATTCAGATATGAAAATTAAATATCAAAGTCCTCCCTTTTTAAGAACGTTAGGATATACTAACGATGAATTACATGGTAAAAATCCTTTGGAAATAACTCATCCTGATGACAGGGTAATTGTAACGCAAGCATTAAAAGAAGTTATAGATAAACAGAACGATGGTATTCCTACTGAATTACGCTTATTAAAGAAAAACGGCGAATACTTACCCATTGAAGCAATCGCTCAGAATTTTCTGAATATACCGGGGATTAACAGCATAATTATCACGGCGAGAAATATTCATAACCGGAATAAGTATGACTCTGATTTAATAAGGAACGGAAGAATTTACTCTTCATTTGTGCAAAATACGGCAGAAGGTATTTCAAGAATAGAATTAATTCCACCTATGACCATTAATCTTCCGGAAGATGAACAAGCAAGGTATTATCTTAAACACGCTTATCTTGCCGACTGCAACGGTGCGTTTATTAAAATGTATGGGTTTAAAGATTCTAATGATGTATTAGGCAGAAAGGTAAGCGAATTATGGTTTGGTACAGAAGAAGAGCAAATTAACATTTTATTGCCGAGGATAAAAAAACAGTTTTCAATACAGAATCATATTACTTCCGAAAAAGATGTAAACGGTAATTGTTTATATTTTACCAATAATGTTTTTGGGCTGATAAGCAATGATAAGCTTTCCCAGATATGGTGTACACAGGTTGATATTACAGGGCAGAAAGAAGCCGAAGAAGCGCTTAAAGAAAGTGAAGAAATGTACCGTACTCTTGTGGATACTTTGCAGGTTGGTGTTTCGGTAATTAATTTAACAGGTAAAATATTAGCCTGCAATATTAAAAACGCAGAAATGTTTGGTTATAAAACCACGTCAGAAATTCTTTCTAAAAATGCCTTCAATTTAACTCTTCCGGAAAACAGGGAAACGCTTAAACAAACAATCAAAAAAATATTAACCAGTGGCCAGGTTAGTTATTGCCAGTTAAGTTTTATAAAAGCTGACGGTAATAAATTTATTGGTGATGTAAGCTTAAGATTAGTAAATGATTTTTCAAATCACCCGAAGGTTATTGTTGCCGTTATCCAGGATATTACGGAAAAAATTATTGCCGAACAGGCGTTAAAAAGATCAGAATCTCAATTCAGACTTGTATGGAAAAATTCACGTGATGGAATGCGGTTAACGGATTCAAATGGAATTATTCTTGAAATAAATGATGCTTATTGCAGCCTTGTTGAAAAGACACCTGAAGAATTAATTGGAAAACCATTTTCAATGGTTCACTTTAAGAACGAAGGCGATGAGATAATTAAAAGATATAAAGATAAGTTTAATGAGCGAAGCCAAAGAAGCTATGAAAGATTAGTAAAACTGTGGAATGGTAAAGAAATATGGATGGATGTATCCGAATCGTTCTTCCTGATGGATGATGAAAAATCTTTAATGCTTACAATGTTCCGGGACATTACAGAACGTAGAAAAACTGAAGAAGTATTAAGACTAAGTGAATCAAGATTAAACCAGGTAATTAATCTTGTACCCCATTTTATTTTTGCTAAAGATATTGAAGGTAATTTTATATTAACCAACCAGGCAACAGCTGATGCTTACGGCATTACTCCCGAAGAACTTTTAAACAAAAAAGATGCAGACTTTGCTAAATCGCAGGAGGAAATTGACCATTTCAGAAAAGACGACCTTGAAGTAATGGAAGGGAAAGTTATAAAATTAATACCTGAAGAAGTGATAACTGATAGCGAAGGAAAAACAAGATATTTACAAACAATTAAAATTCCTTTTACATTTTCGGGTACAGATAAACCGGCTGTTTTAGGTGTCTCTACAGATATTACAAAAAGGAAACTGGCTGAAGAATTGCTTAAGAAATCTGAGAATAAATATAAAAGTCTTTTTAATGATATTAGTGATTCGCTTTTCATCTTGAATCCTGAAGACGAAGCGATACTTGAAGTTAATAAAGCGGCGTGTGAGTTATACGGATTTACAAGAAAAGAATTTCTTTCAATGAGCATGAAATCTTTAACGAAAGATATTGACCGCGGTGAAAAGCAAATACAAAATCTTTTAAATAATAAAGCGATAAAGGATTTCGAATCAATCCACTTTGCTAAAAATGGGGATCAGATTCACGTGTTAATTAATGCAGATCTTATTGAATTTGAAGGACAGAAAGCAGTATTTAGTTCTCACAGAGATATTACTGCACTTAAAAAAGTTGAAGAAACAGTATTAAAACTTTCACAGGCAGTTGAACAAAGTCCGGCTTCGGTTATAATTACTGATACAGAAGGAAAAATCGAGTATGTTAATTCGAAATTTACCGAGGTATCGGGTTATACAAGCGAGGAGGCTGTTGGAAAAACTCCGAGAATTATCAGATCCGGTTTTGTAAGTAAAGAAACATATAAGGAATTGTGGAATTCAATTTTGGCAGGAAATGAATGGAGAGGTGAACTGTACAATAAGAAAAAGAACGGAGATTTATTCTGGGAAACTGTTTCTATTAGGCCGATTAAAAATCCAAAAGGTATTACTACTCATTTCCTTGCCGTAAAAGAGGATATTACTGAAAAGAAAATAATGGATCTTGAACTTAAACAGGCGCTGGACAGAGCAGAAGAATCATCCCGGTTAAAGTCATCACTGCTTGCTAATATGAGTCATGAGCTTAGAACACCTATGAATGGAATATTAGGCTTTGCACAATTGCTTAATGAGGAAGTAAAAGATCCCTTGGGTAAACAGATGGTTCAGAAAATACAGAATTCAGGTAAAAGACTGATGACAACGCTTAATACAATACTTGAATTATCCGAACTTGAATCCAATAAATTTTTAATGACGATAAATAAGATTAACATTTACGATTCCTTAATGCTTGCTCTTAAAGAGTACGAGGAAAAAGCAGTTCAAAAAGGTCTTGTGCTTGAATATCATATCGAAGAAAAAAATCTTGTATGTTTTGTTGATGAAAATATCTTCAATAAAATAATTGTTAACCTTGTAGATAACGCATTAAAATTTACATCTGTCGGCGGAATTACCGTTACACTCTCCAGCGATGGAGGACTTGATGATGGACTGTTTGCAAAAATAAGCGTAAGTGATACCGGTATTGGTATTGAGGAAAAAGATCTTGAAATAATCTTCCATGAATTCCGGCAGGCAAGTGAAGGTCTCGGAAGAAATTATGAAGGAAACGGTTTGGGTTTAACACTTGCACGTAAAATGGCAAGGCTGATGGAGGGTGATATAACTGTCGAAAGTGTTCCCGGGAAAGGCTCAACTTTTACATATACAATTCCGGCACAAATAGATAACATTTATAATTCTAAATACATGGTTGAAGAAGAGATACAGCAAAAAACTGATATTGATGAAACACGGTTTGATGTTTTGCCGGAAATTTTATTAGTGGAAGATAATCTTATAAACAAAGAAGTAGTAGAAGTATTCCTGAGAGGTATTTGTAAAATAGATCATGCTGTTGACGGAGAGGGTGCAATAAAAATGGCTCTTCAAAAACAATATGATGCCATCCTAATGGATATTAATTTAGGCTCCGGTTTAACAGGTGTTGATGTTGTAAAAGAAATTAAAAAGCATAATTCTAACAGAGATATTCCGATTGTTGCATTAACCGGTTATGCAATGTTAGGCGATAAAGAAAAGTTCTTAAAGGCTGGAATGACCAACTACCTTGCAAAACCGTTTACGAAAGAAGACCTGATAAATGAGATCAGGGTGATTCTTAAGGATAAGGCCAAATAGAATAAAATCTTCTAAATTCTCTCGTATAAAACCCACTGTTTAACAACCTAAAGTTTTCCGGAATTATTTCGATAATTGAAGTGGTATGGAATAGCCAAATAAGCTTCAAGGATGAAGAAAATGCACGAATTTAACATAAATAGTTCAGAAACCAGGTCTTTTTCGAATGAAGAGATGCTGCTGGATATTAATGCATCTAAACTGAAAAGTTTAGGCAGTGAGTATTTTCCTTCCATAAAAACTAAACAATCATCCTACGAAACGTTTATTAAAAGAATTACTGAACACTTCTCTAATAATCCGGTACCCGAGATAAGTGAATTTTTTATAGCCCCGGATGAAATTAAATATTTCTGGTTAAGTAATCATCCGCTGGTTATTACATTGGAGAATTACTTTGTCCCTTTCAATAAACGAAATCTGAAATCTTATTCTGAAAAAGAAGAAATAAGACGGTTTTTTGTTAGATGGGCAAATGAGACTTTACTAAAAGAGAAGAGCTTTTTCGCTTCCACAGTTAAAGGTATAATTGAGCGAAATAATTCTACTGATGATGTGCTTAAAAATTTATTGCTTGCAACTATAATTTCATTTGATGAAAAATCCAGCGCCGAAGAAAAATTCTTAAATCAATATGATCTTGTAAACAACGCAATTTTAAATTCATCCTTAACGGAGGAACTTAAAAATGAATACCTGTATTATGAAAATTTGTTTAAAGCAGTTCATTATATAAATCGTAAACAAACTAATGAAGCGGAACACTATTTACAAAATGCCTGCGGATTTAAACAGAATGGAATTAATGCAAGTTATTACCAGTTATTGTTGTTAAACAAACAGCAAGAATCAGAACGCATTACCGAACTGATAAAAAAAATTGCAGAATTTGATATAAGCAGATTAAACTATGCGAATTCCGTCAATAATAAAAAGCTATTTGATTTTTTCCTGAGAAACTCTGTTACGTATAATTTTTTTAGGGAGAGAGGTTTTAGTGACCTTGTGTTTAATAT
>QZKB01000151.1 GCA_003599415.1 Ignavibacteriales bacterium
GTAAAATATTAAACTGCTGTATTGTTAATCCATGTTGCTTAAGAATTTTACTTCTGTGTTCATAAAGCCAGTTATAAGTAAAAAACAAATTAACTTCTGCTTTATGATAATTATTTCTGAATGCTTTTTGTGATAGTTCTTTTTCAATTTCCATATTCATAACGGGTTTGTTTTAAATTCTATTTTTATTCCATCCAAATCACTTGTTATAAAAGACGAATCGGTCTGGCTTATGACAGGACGGCCATCTTTTAATAATCTAAAAGATATTTCTTTCAAAGACAACAAATCCGGCAACACAACGGAAAATTTTTGTAAGCCTAAAGTATCTGTATCACATGCGGGTGCATTTTTACTTATCCAGGTATTTGCTCCTATATGATGATGATAATTACCCGCAGCAAAAAATAAAGCGCCCGGATAATCAGACTGGGTTATTTTAAAACCGGCAGACTCGTTGTAAAACTTTTTTGCCTTATCAATTGAGGAGACCTTAAGATGAATATGTCCTATTCTTGTCTCGGGAGGAAATCCATCTAATTTTTCATTGCTGGTTATTATCGATAGAAGAGAATCAATATTCAAAGGCTCGGTTACCATTTGAATTTTATCTCCGTTCCATATCCATGATTCGCTTTGTGTATCTGAATAAATTTCAATTCCGTTACCTTCGGGATCTTTCAGGTAGATAGCTTCACTTACACCGTGATTGGCAAATCCGTCAAAGTTTACGTTTCGCCTATAAAGATTTATCAGAATTTTTGCCAACTCATTTCTTGAAGGAACAAACAGGGCAAAGTGAAAAAGCCCCGGAGCATTTGCAGCAGGAGCTTTCAAATCTTTCCGCTCATTAAGAATTAATAGTTCTTTATCAATACCAGAAGCTCCGAGAGAATAGCTTTTATTGTTTTGCTTAATAAGATTTAAACCGAGCAAAGAAGTATAAAAGTCTGTCATCAATTCAAGATCGTTAACCGCAAGCTCAACGCTGCCAATTTTAGTCCCGGCAGGAATATGATACTTATCCGTCATCTCTCATTGTCCATCGGTACTTCTATTATAAGGATATCTGATTTTTCTTTTGCCAGGATTGATATTTCATCTGTTCCGCTTAAACCGGCAGCATCTCTTCTGAATAATTCTTCATCATCAAGCTGAACCTGACCATCAATTAGAAAAAGGTAAACGGCATTTCCCTTTTTGTGAATCTCATATTTAAGTGATTTATCTTTTTCAAGATTTAAAAGGGAAAGAGAAGCATCCTGGTGAATATATAAAGCGCCGTTTTTGCTTATGCCTGACACAACTGTTTGAATTTTATTTTCGCGTTCAGATGGATCAAATTTCTTCTGGTCATAACGCGGCTTAATATTTTTCTCTTTGGGATAAATCCAGATTTGCAGCAGGTTTACTTTCTCTGTTCCGGAAGGATTAAATTCCGAATGAAGGATTCCTGAGCCGGCAGACATTACCTGTACTTCGTTCTTTTTGATTACAGAACCGTTACCCATACTGTCTTTGTGCTGCAATTCTCCTTCAAGAATAATGGTGATTATCTCCATATTGTTATGTGGATGCATCCCGAATCCTTTACCCGGTTCAACTATATCGTCATTTAAAACACGCAACAAACCGAACCCCATTTTTTCGGGGTCATAGTATTCTGAAAAGCTGAAACTGAATTTTGTGTGAAGCCATCCATGTTCGGCTGCGCCCCGGTCTTCTGCTCTGTGTATTATCTTTTTCATAGTAGCGTTCTTTCTCTTAAATTAATCTTATTCAAAACCCGATTGTTAATTTAAGGTAGCTCTAAAAAAAGTTGTTTCCAAAACACAACTCTTTAAGAGCTACCCGGACAGTTCTACTTTTGGTTTTCTTTAATTAATTCAACATCACAAATTATCTTTACGTCGTTACTAACAACCGCTCCACCGGTTTCAATAAGGTTGTTCCATTTCAGGTTATAGTCGAAACGGTTTATTGTGCCTGATAATTGAAATCCCGCACGGGTACTTCCCCAGGCAGTGGTCATGCCGTTATAAACAATATCAAGCGTAACTGATTTTGTTACATCGCGGATTGTAAGATCGCCGGTTAGCTTGTATTTGTTTTTACCTGCTTTCTTCATTGACTTACCGACAAACTTAAGCTGCGGAAATTTTTCTGCATTAAAGAAATCGTCGGATTTAAGGTGTGCATCCCGTTTTTCGTTGTCAGTAAAAATGCTGTTTGTTTCTGCTGTAAAACTTATTTTCGCAGTAGTAAAGTCGTCACCATTTGTAGTAACTGTTCCATCAAACTTTTTGAAATTTCCTGTTACCTCGCTTATTAAAAGGTGCTTTACTGCGAATTTAATTTGAGTGTGTGATTGATCGAACTTCCAGTTTGTTGTTTGTGCAAACGAAGCCGAGAAAAGTATAGTTAGGGCAACGGATAATATTTTTATTGTTTTCATGAGTATTTCCTTTCGGTGTTAATGTTTATTCTTTTACCAGTTCAACGTCACAGTTGATATTAATAGTTTTACCAACCACAGCACCTCCGGTTTCAATAAGCACGTTCCATTTTAAGTCGTAGTCAAAACGATTCAGACTGCCGGTTATTCTAAAACCCGCACGTTTCTTTCCGCTAAACGGATCTGTTATTTGCCCGTTATAAACAACATTAAGCTCAACAGGCTTGGTTATGTTTTTAATTGTAAGTGTTCCTAAAAGTTTGAATTTTTCATCATCAACTTTTTTAAATGAAGTGCTTTTAAAAATCATATACGGATAAACAGCGCTGTCAAAGAAATCAGCCGAACGAAGGTGATTATCTCTATCTTGCACACCGGTATCTATGCTTGGGGTTTCAACTTTTAATTCAAATTCACTATCAGCAAAGTCATCTTTTGGGTTATTCACAGTTAATTCAAATTTCTTAAACTGTCCAACCACTTCGGAAATAACCATGTGCTTTACTGAAAACTGTACTTTGGAATGAGAGGGATCCAGCACCCAAGTTTGGGTTGCAATTTCGGGGTATTCAAGTGTTTTATTCATTTTATGCTTTCCTTTCTTTACAATGTTATTGAAAATTCTAATACCAACAACAGATGTTATAACATTAAAAGTTCCAACACGAATAAAATTATTTTTCCGGCAGGTGTTTTATGCGAATTTTAAGCAAATTTAATTAAATTATATCAACCAATAAGGAGAAATCATGAAATGGAGAGCACTTTTAACCTTTATCCTATTCATACAAGGAATTATTATGCCGCAGGATAAAATAAATTTTGATAAGTTTTTTATCGATAAGACGATGCGGATAGATTATTTCCATGTGGGTAATTCATCTGAAGAAATAATAACCGTTGATAAGGTTTTTCAGCAGGGAATCTGGGCGGGTAGTTTAAATAACCTGTTGGATAATTTTAATAACGGGCGTTATTATTTTAAAATTTATGATAAAGAAACCGGAAACCTAATTTACTCAAAAGGATTTGACAGTTACTTCGGTGAGTATAAAACCAGCGGAGATGGAATTGCAGGAATCAAAAGAACATATCATGAAACAGCATTACTTCCCTACCCCAAAAATAAAGTTATCTTCGCAATGGAAAAAAGAAACAAAGAAAACAAACTTGAAGAATTTTTCCGGCAGGAGATTGATCCAGCAAGCCTTACAATCATTAAAGATAAAGTGCTTGATAAAACAGTTAAAGTTATTGAGCCGGTAAAAAACGGTGATCCGCACACAAGAGTTGATCTTGTAATTCTTGGTGAAGGCTATACTGCAGGCGAAGAAAAAAAATTTAATGACGATCTTAAAAAATTTGTCAACATTCATTTTTTGCAGGAGCCGTATAAATCTTTAAAGAATAGTTTTAACATTTACGGCGTATTCAAACCATCTGAAGAGAGTGGTGTTGATGAGCCGGATCATGCTTCATTTAAAAATACGGTACTCAATTGTACTTTCTATTCTTTGGGTTCGGAAAGATATCTGCTGACAGAGGACAACAAAGCAATGCGTGATCTTGCAGCTCACGTTCCTTATGATGCTATTTATATTATGGTAAATCATAAACGTTACGGTGGCGGCGGAATTTATAATCTTTACTGCACATTCACTACGGATAATCAATGGCACGAATATCTTTTCCTTCATGAGTTTGGACATTCATTTGCAGGACTTGCAGACGAGTATTACACTTCAGATGTTGCTTACAATGAATTTTATCCAAAAGGAGTTGAACCGGTTGAAGCAAATATTACAGCTTTACTGGATGGTAAAAATGTTAAATGGCAAAATCTGCTTTCACCGGGAATTGAAGTCCCTACTCCATGGGAAAAAGAAGAGTATGATAAAGCCGATAATGATTATCAGAAAATAAGAAGGGAGTTGAATAATAAAATTGCTGAAATGAAACGGGGCAATTCACCCAAAGATGAAGTTGCAAAAGTGGAAGAAGAATCCGAAAGAGTTTCACTTGAAAGGGCAAAAGAAGCAGACGCATATTTAATGAAGAGCAAATACTGGAATAAGGTTGGTGTGTTTGAAGGAGCCGGTTATTCATCAAAAGGATTATATCGCTCAATGCTTGATTGCATCATGTTCAGTAAAGGACAGAAGCCGTTCTGTAAAGTTTGCGAGCAACAGATTGTTAAAGTGATTGAGCACTACACGAAGTAGAAAAAAGAATTCGGGATAGAAATTGATAAGTTAAAGGCCTATCAATTTCTATCACTTTTTTATGGTCAGAATTAAACCAGCTCCTCCTCCGGTTTAAGAAACATTGCAGGAAATTTTTTCATCACTGCATGCGCAATTGCAGATGCAGATTCTTCGTAACTTAACAGGTGAGTGTTTATGGTTAAGTGATAAAGAAGCGGGTCATCAATATTACGATGATAATTTTTGGAATAATAATCCTCCCTCGATTTATCTTCTTTCTTTATCCACTCAATTGCCTGCTTACGGTTAATCTTATAATAATCCTGAATCCTGATTATTCTATCTTCCAATGGAGCAACAAGCCGCACATGAAATGTATTCTTTAAGTGAAATGTAATTACATTGCCCGCTCTTCCAACTATTATAACATTGCCGGTTATGCCAAGCTGCAAAATTGTTTCTGCTGTTTGATGAAGAATAGTTTTTGTTGATGGCATTAATCCAAGCAGTTCATTTACCATATTAGTAATGGCAGATTGCTTTTCCGAGGAGAATAATTTACCAAGCCTGTCTGGAATGTTATGGTCTTCCATTATTCTTTCAATAAGGTTTTTATCAAAGATTGCCCATTCGCCAAATTCATCACTCTGATTTCTTTGAAGTATGCTCTTTAGTTTCTCATCTACAACACCTGAACCGGCGCCGGATTGACGCGAGACAGTTATACAAGGACCGGTTTTCCTGATTTTTTTATCGCGGGAATGTGATTCGATATACTCGAGAGCTTTTTCGCTGCCGCTTTTGGGTTTCATATCATCCTCCGTTTAATTTTTATTTTAAGGAAGAAGACAATTACAAAAGCAAAATAAAAATTTTTCCGAACAAATTAAACGGCTTGTTGAAAAAGAAAAAACTTTACAATAGTTTGCCGGCAGCAGTTTATCACTTTATAAATAAAAACGGATTTTATCATGAATATTAAAATTGTGCTTCTCCTCGTTTTGTTTACAGGAACAATATTCTTTGCACAGGTGATGCATTCTCCAAACGGGAAAGCAACCCTGGTTTTTAAACTAACCGAGAAAGGTGAGCCAACATATCAATTCTCCTTAGGTAATAAAGAAGTTATTAAACAAAGTAAACTTGGTCTTGAACTAAAAGAACTCGAAGCGCTTAAAGAAGGGTTTACTGTGGAAAGAATTGATTCATCTTTAACGGATGAAACCTGGAACCCGGTTTGGGGCGAGGTGAAATCAATCAGAAATAATTATAAAGAACTTGCTGTTATATTAACTCAGCTTTCAACTAAAAGACAAATAATTATTCGCTTCCGTTTATATGATGAAGGGCTGGGGTTCAGGTATGAGTTTCCGATACAGGATAATCTTAAATACTTTACGGTTGCCGAAGAAAAAACAGAATTCTTTTTAACTGGGGATCATAAGACTTTCTGGATTCCCGGCGATTATGATACCAACGAATATGCATACACCACAAGCAAGATAAGTGCTGTAGATGCATACTTTGGAAAAACAGCCGATGAAATCGGTTTTAAAACATTGATTGCTCCAAATGCTGTTCAAACTCCTTTAATGATGAAAACAGATGATGGTTTGTATATTAATATTCATGAAGCTGCTTTGGTAGATTACTCAGCAATGAATTTAGTTATTGATCAGAAAAGTTTTAAGCTTACTTCTCATCTTGTTCCAGACAAGCTTGGAAACAAAGGATATTTGCAAACACCATGCAAAACACCATGGCGAACAATTATTGCGGCAGAGAAAGCGGCTGATATTCTTGCCTCAAAATTAATTCTTAATTTGAACGAACCATGTAAGTTAGAAGAAACAAGTTGGATTAAACCTACAAAATATGTTGGTATATGGTGGGAAATGCATGTCGGTAAATCGACCTGGAATTATTCTGATATAAATAATGTAAAATTAAATTTAACTGACTGGAAAAATCTTAATCCAAACGGCAAACATGGCGCAACAACAGAGCGTACAAAACAGTATATAGATTTTGCAGCAAAGCATGGCTTAGATGGCGTTCTTGTTGAAGGATGGAATATTGGCTGGGAAGACTGGTGGGGTTACGGCAAAGAAGAAGTTTTTGATTTTCTTACCCCCTATCCCGATTTCAATGTAGAGGAATTACAGAAATATGCGGAGCAGAAAGGCGTTAAGATTATAATGCATCACGAGACGTCTGCATCAGTTTCAAATTATGAACGGCGAATGGATGAAGCTTATAACTTTATGAAAAAGCATGGTTATGATGCTGTAAAGACGGGTTATGTTGGAAGGATAATTCCACGCAGCGAATATCACGACTCTCAGTGGATGGTAAATCATTATGTTCGTGTAGCCGAAAAAACAGCTAAGTATCATATAATGCTTGATGCACATGAACCGGTAAGACCAACAGGGCTGCATCGTACATATCCAAACTGGTTAGCATGTGAAGCTGCAAGAGGAAATGAATTTAATGCCTGGAGCGAAGGAAATAAACCGGAGCATGAAACCATTCTTCCATTTACAAGATTAATGGGCGGACCAATGGACTATACTCCCGGTATATTCCAGATAAAGTTGAATTATTATAAAGATGGAAAGAAGGAACAGGTTCATACAACCCTTGCAAAACAATTAGCCTTGTATGTTACACTTTACAGTCCTTTACAAATGGCGGCAGATTTGCCGGAGAATTATGAGAGATTTCCTGATGCATTTAAGTTCATTGAAGATGTTGCAGTTGACTGGGATGATACAAAAATTCTTGAGGCGGAACCGGGAGATTATTTAACGATTGCTCGTAAAGAAAAGAATAAAGACAACTGGTTTATTGGCGCAATAACAGATGAGAATTCCCGCGCCACAACAATTGCCCTGGATTTTCTTGATGCAGACAAAAACTATATTGCAATTATTTATACCGATGGAGATGATGCTCACTATGACAGTGATCCAATGTCTTACCAAATAAATTCTTATGTGGTTACAAATAAAAGCGATCTTAAACTGAAGCTTGCCTGCGGCGGTGGTGCTGCAATAAGCCTAAGACCTGCAACAATAGAGGATATTAAAAATCTGAAGAAGCTTTAACAATACTTACAACCCAAGATTAATAAATATTAATCTTTCATTAAGATTCTCTTAATGTTTGAGTTATATGTTTTAGGTGTAGAATTTATAAATATGATTCTAACAAAAACGAAAACAAAAGGAGAACAAAAATGAAAACAAAAACTTTGATCTTTGCTTTAGCTGGTTTATTTCTGTTATCAGCAGCTAACTTTACCTTAGCTCAGGATAAGGTGAAGAAGGAAACAACTACCGAAAAGAAAATGGAACCTAAAATTCAGAAGATGGAAAAACCGGTTGTTAAAACCGAAAAAGCTGTCGTAAAGAACGAAAAGAATAATGCTGCAACAGAAAATAAAATTGTGAAAGCTGGTAAACCGGTTACCGAAATAAAAGAGACCGCTAAAACCCAAAAGAAAGAAACAACTGCATTAACACAAAAAACCGTAAAAAAACATCATAAGAAACACGACAAAACACAAACAGAAGAAAAATCAAAAATATAAACCGGTGTTATTTTCAAAACCAGCAAGGAGAGTTTTTTAACTCTCCTTTTTTTTATTATGTTTCCCGATATGAAGATATTGCTAATTGAAGATGAACCGAAGGTAGCCTCTTTCATAAAAAGAGGATTGGAGGAAGAATATTATTCTGTTGATACGGCAAAAAACGGTGAGGAGGGCCTAAAGCTTGCTTTGTATGAAGAATACGATCTGATGATTGTTGATGTTATGCTTCCTTTAAGAGACGGCTTTTCTGTTGTAAGGGAAATAAGGAAGAATAAAATTGTAACGCCTATTCTCTTTCTTACAGCAAAGGATAAAATTGAAGATAAAGTTCTTGGCCTAGATTCAGGAGCTGATGACTATCTTACAAAACCATTTGCTTTTGAAGAGCTTCTTGCAAGAGTAAGAGCCTTATTGAGAAGACAAGAAATGGAGAAGTCTGTTCAGCTTAAAGCTGGTGATCTTATTCTTGATACTCAAACCCACCGCGTAACAAGAGAAGGAAAAGAAATTATACTTACACCGCGGGAGTATTCCCTGCTCGAATATCTTATTCGGAACAAGAACAGAATAGTTTCCAGGACAAGGCTGACCGAACATATTTATGATTATCAATTTGATACCAGCACAAATGTTATTGATGTTTATATAAACAAGCTTAGAAATAAAATTGATAAAGACTTCAGCCGGCAGCTTCTTTTTACAATGCGCGGTATTGGTTATACAATAAAAGATGATGCCTGATTATGTTTAGCACTCTGAAAAAATTCTTTAAGAGTACACGGTTTAAAATTACATTCTGGTATTCCGCACTTTTTTTATTGCTTGAGATTCTTATCGGGGTAATTATTTACGTTCATCTTCATACAAGCCTTAGAAACCAGCTTGACCACTCGCTTGAAAGACAGGCAGAAGTAATTTATAACCTGGTTTCCGAAAGCAAAGTTGATTTATCTGATTTCAAACCTGATTCACTTTATACTTCTGCGGATGATTTTGTTTACGATCTTATTTATGAAGCGGTGGTTTTTAATTCGAGGAATACTTATGTGCAGGTTCAGCTGAACAAAAAAATCATTTTTAAAACAGATAATCTGAAAAAACAGCGGCTTGAGTTCCCTGACGCGAAAAGAAATTCCACCAAGACTCGTTTTAGAGAAGAAGCTTTTAATAATACAAAAATAAGAGCGGCCTGTTTTCAGAAGGGAAGATATAAAATTATTGTTGCGTTCCCTCTTGAATTGATTGACGAAACACTAAAAAGCCTGACGGATGTATACATTGTTCTGGGTCCGCTGTTCTTTTTTGTTTCTTTCTGCGGAGGATTTTTATTATCAAGACGCTCGCTTAAAAGAATGGACGCAATAATTAAGAAGACAGAAATGATTACTGCTCTTAATCTTGATGAACGGATTGAAGGAGAAGAATTTAACGATGAATACGGAAGATTAGCCAAAACACTCAACCGTATGATAAACCGAATAAAAGTTGCAGTTGATTATATGAACCAATTCTCCGTTTCGGCATCACATGAGCTTAAAACACCTCTTACAATCTTAAGAGGCGAGATTGAGGTTGCACTTAAAACAGCGAAAACATTTGATAATCTGAAAGAAATTCTCTTAAGCAATTATGAAGAAACACTGAGATTGATAAATATTGTTGATAAACTTTTCTTCCTGTCTAAGCTTGATAATCAATTAATAAGCCTTAAGAAAGAAAAAGTAAGCCTGCTTGAATTTTTAGAAACTGCGGCATTACCAATGGGATATCTTGGCGAAAAGAAAAACATTAAAATACTTCTTGATGTGGAAGAAGATTTTGATTTTGAAATTGATGCGGGATTAATGAAAGAAGCAATGACAAACCTTATTGAGAATGCAATTAAATACGGAGATGAAAATCAGTCCATAAAAGTAGCTGGCCGGAAAGACAAGAAAGAAATAAGAATTTCTGTGGCGAATAAAGGACTTGGAATTCCACCCGAAGAAATCAAAAATATATTTGAACGATTTTACCGAGTTGATTCTTCAAGAAACAGGACCTCCGGCGGGGTGGGATTAGGATTAGCTGTTGTTGATTCAATTGTAAAATGGCACGGCGGAAGGATTGAAGTAAAATCCACACCGGGGTATGAAACTGAGTTTACCATAGTATTAAATTAATTTATAAGGAGAAACAATGATACTACCAGAGCACCCTTTTACACTTATTGATTGGGATAAAATTGAACCGGAAGAACATAAAGGAATTACCGGCTCTGCTTTCTGGCGTGTAATGAATTTTGGAAATGTAAGAGTAAGACTGGTTGAATATTCTCCAAACTATCTTGCAGACCATTGGTGCGATAAAGGCCACTTTATTTATTGTATTGAAGGTGAAATGGTTTCCGAATTGAAAGACGGAAGAAAATCAATTTTGAAAAAGGGAATGGCGTATCACGTTGGGGATAATATTGACAGCCACAGGAGCTACACAGAAAAGGGAGTTAAACTTTTTATTGTAGATTGATTTTAACTGGTTTCGATTAAAGTTGATTTTTCCAGTATGCAATCTGCTCTTTAACTAAAGTTGGATTTGGTGAGCCGAATGTTTGCTTCCTTTGTAATGCAGTCTTAAGGTTAAAACATTCTAATGCAGTTTCATCAAAGATAGAATTAATTTTTTTCATCTCTTCAAGAGTGATTGAGCTAAATGTTTTGTTATTGTCTTCTGCAAACTTTACTACTTTACCAACAATCTCATGAGCATCCCGGAAAGGAATTCCTTTTAAAACAAGCCAGTCAGCAAGATCTGTCGCGAGAGAAAAATCATTTTTAAGTTCTTCAATAAATCTTAAAGAATTTACCTGTGCGGTTTCCATCACTCCTTTAATAATTGAAAGTGAATCAGCATAAGTAAAGAATGAATCGAAGACTTGCTCCTTATCTTCCTGCAAATCCCTGTTATAACTAAGAGGCAGTCCTTTCATTGTGGAAAGAAGAGAGAACTGGTTACCAAAAACTCTTCCGGTTTTTCCTCTTACAAGTTCTGCCATATCAGGATTTTTCTTTTGAGGCATAAGGGATGAACCGGTTGTGTACTTATCAGATAGTTTAATCAGTTTCCATTCGGAGGATGACCATAGAATAACTTCTTCTGCAAGTCTGCTTAAATGCATCATTCCGATTGAGCAGGCATTTAGAAAATCAAGGAGATAATCTCTATCAGAAACCGTATCCAATGCATTTCTTGTTGGGTTATTAAAACCAAGTTTGGCGGAAGTGAATTCTCTGTCCAATGGTAAAGTAGATCCCGCTAAAGCTCCGGAACCTAATGGCCCCTCGACTCCGCTCGGGGTAAATCTTTGTTTGTCTCTTGAAAACATTTCTACATATGCGAGAAGATGAAAAGCAAAGGATATTGGCTGAGCTCGTTGCAGATGTGTATACCCGGGAATGATAGTATCAGTGTGAGCGTCGGCTAATTCCAAAAAAACTTTTTGAGTTGATGTAAGAAGTTCGATAAGATTTGAGGAGGCTTTTCTTATCCACAATTTCATATCGGTTGCAACCTGATCGTTTCTGCTTCTTCCGGTGTGGAGTTTACCAGCGGTTGCTCCAATCAATTCTTTTAACCTTGATTCTACAGCTGAGTGAACATCTTCAAATTCTGATTCATCGGGAGTCCATTTGTCTGCTTCCCATTCTTCTTCAATTATCTTTAAACCGTTTTTAATTTTGTTGAATTCATCTTCTGAAATTAAATCGACTTTGGAAAGCATCTCTGCATGGACAGTGCTGGCAAGGAGGTCTTCATGGATAAGGTTTATATCAAAAGAAAGCGATGAAGAGAACTTCATCGCTTTGTCATCAAGTTTATCTTTGAATCTGCCGCCCCAGAGCATCAGGCAACTTCTTTAACTTGAGTAGCAGAATATAACTGCGTCATGGTTTTATATGGCAAACCATAAATTTTCATAAATCCTTCGCTTGCTTTGTGATCGAACTTATCATCTTCGGTATAAGTTGCAAGCTCTTTGCTGTACAGGCTGTAAGCAGAACTTCTTGAAAGTGTAGTCATGTTTCCTTTAAATAATTCAATAGTAACATCACCTGTTAAATTCTGCTGCGTTGCATCAACAAAAGCCATAAGAGAATTGAATAACGGAGTAAACCACAAACCGTCATAAATTAAATTCGCAACTTTATCAGAAACATTCTGCTTGAATCTAAATGTTTCTTTATCAAGAATCAACTTTTCTAATTCGTGATGAGCTTTATGAAGAATTGTAGCTGCAGGAGCCTCATAAACTTCTCTTGATTTAATACCTACAACTCTGTTCTCAATCAAGTCAAGTCTGCCAATGCCATGCTTTCCTCCAATCTCATTCAGCTTCTCCAAAATTTCAACAGGGTCTGTAATACTGTTATTCAAACAAACAGGAATTCCTTTTTCAAAGCTGATTGTAATTGTTTCCGGTTTGTTTGGTGAAAGTTTAGGATCTGTTGTAATCTGGTAAGCATCGTCTGGCGGTGCATTTGTCGGATCTTCAAGGACTCCGCATTCAACTGCTATTCCCCAAAGATTCTCATCTATTGAGTATGGTTTTGCTTTTGTAATTTTAATTGGAATTTTATTTTCAACAGCGTAATCTATTTCTTCTTCCCTGCTCTTGAATTCCCATTCCCTTAAAGGAGCAATAATACCAAGGGACGGAGCAAGTGTTTGTACACCTACTTCAAATCTTACCTGGTCGTTTCCTTTTCCGGTACAACCATGAGCAACGTAATCTGCTCCTTCTGCGTTTGCAATATCAACAAGCATTTTAGCTAGTAATGGTCTGCCTATAGCGGTTGCCATAGGATATTCGCCTTCGTAAAGGGCGCCGGCTTTAAGTGCTTTCCATATATATTCAGTAACAAATTCGTGGCGTAAATCTTTTATAACTGCTTTAACTGCTCCGGTCTTTATTGCTTTTTCTTCAAGGCCTTCAAGTTCAGCTCTTTGACCAAGGTTACCGGTTGCGGTAATAATCTCGGCGTCAAATTTGTCATTAAGCCATTTAACCATAACGGAAGTGTCTAAACCTCCGGAATATGCTACAACTATTTTTTTCTTTGCCATTTTATTCTCCTGACAATTATTAATACATAAATATTTCCAACCTGGATATTAAATCCGGACAAAGGAGAAACGTAGTTGGACACAAAGTGGTTAGTTACAGCAGAAGCTTTTTCTTAAAGCTTGGCGGTTCAGCCATCATCTGCTTAACCATTCCCACAACTTTGCTTAGGTTCGGAATAGTATTTGGAATAACCAAAACCGTATCGTCACCTGCTACCGTTCCAAGAATTTCCGGTTTATTTAATCTGTCTATATAATGGGCAACACCCTGCGCTCTGCCGGCAAGAGTTCTGATAACTATAAGCGATTCACTGTGTTCAACGCTTATAATTTCAAAGCCGACAAGTTTAGCAATTTGTTTCCCTGATTCATCGGCGTTAAGAACATACCTCGGACCTCTGTCCGTAAATATTCTTACAACGCCAAGCTCTGCGAAGTCTCTGCTAAGAGTTGCCTGGGTGACTTCTACGCTGTCTCTGTGCAAAGCTTTCAACAAGTCTTCATGACTTGAGATAAATTTGTAATTCAGCAACTCTTTGATTTTGTACTGTCTTCTTAATTTAGCAGACATTTTTTCCCTTGAATATTTTGGATAACTGAAACATAATATATTTCATTCGAAATCTGAATATGTTTATCCAATCTTTTTATTATAAACTATTTAATACGCCGTCAAAAGTTGAAGCGAATTGTACTATTTCTTTTTCTGTTATAATGAACGGCGGCAGAAGCCTTAGTACAGTATCCCCGGATGTACCGGTTACAATTCCTTTTTTAAGAAGTTGTTTACAAATGTTCTTTGCCGATACTCCCTGCACAAATTCAACTCCGATCATAAGACCTTTACCGCGGACCGCTTTTATCTTATCTGTGTGTAAAGCTTCTAATGCTATTATAAGAGTTTTGCCAAGTGTTACATTATTTTGTAAAATATTTTCATCTATAAGGTTTGCCACAGCAAGTGCAGATGCGATTGAGACAGGATTGCCTCCGAATGTTGATCCGTGATTGCCCGGCTTAATTTCATTGCCAACTGCTTTTGTACAGATTGTTGCTCCAAGCGGTAATCCGTTAGCAATTCCTTTTGCTACAGTTATAATATCTGGTTTAATCTCTTCCCATTGGTGGCAAAAGAATTTTCCTGTTCTGCCCATACCGGTTTGCACTTCATCTACAATAAGCAGAAGATTATGTTCATCACAAAAGTTTCTTACTTTTTTAAGATAGCCATCAGGAGGAACGATTACGCCGCTTTCTCCCTGTATGGGTTCAATCATAACCGCAACAGTATCATTTGCATGTTCCAGATATGTGTGAGCAAGTTCCTCTACATCACCAAAATCTGTAAAAGAAAATCCCGGTGTTAACGGCGCAAAATCTTCCCATAATTTGGGCTGGCCTGTTGCGGAAAGACTTCCCATCGTTCTGCCATGAAAACTGTTTGAAGCACAAATGATATGAGTTCTTTCTTTCCCCCATTTTCTTGCGAACTTAATTGCAGCTTCATTTGCCTCTGTTCCGGAATTGCAGAAGAAGACGTAATCCAGCTTAGATTTTTGTGTAAGTATCTTTGCAAGCTTTTCCTGTCCACCTGCTTCAAATAAATTGGAGACGTGCCATAATTTTTTTATTTGTTCGATTGCAGCATTAATTATTTCAGGATTGTTATGACCAAATCCTGTTACGGCAATTCCACTTAAAAAATCTAAATATTTTTTATCGTCTTTATCGTAAAGCCATACACCTTCGCCTTTAACAAATTCAACAGGATAACGCGAGTAATTCTGGAGTAAGTTAGATTTAATTTCTGCTTCTGTGTTAAGCGGACTGTACAATCCAGGTTCCACCTGTATGTCTTCCCTTCTCATTTAATTTTTCCTCGTGAATTTTTGATCCGATCCAGATTTTATTTATTCCGTTATTTAACAAGTCGATGCAGCTGTTCATTTTGGGAATCATCCCGTCTGTAATTTCACCGTTTGATATTCCGTTAAGAATATCGTCTTCATCTATAACCGGTTGAAAGCTGCCGTTAAGTTTAACGCCGTCAACGTCTGATACAAAGAAAACAGATTCGGCTTTAATTGATGAAGCAAGCACTTCAGTAAAGATGTCTGCATTTACATTCATAAGGTTACCTGCCGCATCTCTGCACACGCTTGAAAATACGGGAACAGTATTATTCTTTACTAAATTGGTAATCCATTCGGCAGATCCGATTAATTTTGGGACGCCAACGTATCCAAGATTTTTATCAACAACTTCTGCAACAAATGTGGAGTGATCTATTCCGGTTAAGCCGGCAGCATTTAAGTTGTTTGAAATTAATTTGCTTACAATCTTTGTGTTCAGTACGCCTGCCTGAACAGCAGCGACAACTTCCATAACTTCTTTTGATGTTACTCTCTGCCCGTCAATAAATTTTGATTCGTAACCAAGGGCTTTAGACCATGCGGAAATTGTACTGCCCGCTCCGTGAACAATAATCAATCCGTCATAAGAAGAATGAATCTTTTTTAGCGATTCAATCCACACGGACGAATCAAAAAGTTCATTTAATGCTTTGCCCGATATTTTTACTAATGCAATTTTCATTTTCTCACCTTTGCCCTTATGTTCTGTAATTTGCGTTTATCTTTACATATTCTTCGGAAAAATCACACGTCCACCAGGTTGAAGAATACTTCCCGCCGTTCAGATTTATCTTAATCTGGAATTCATTCTTAGAAAGAATTTCTTTGGCTTCAGCTTCATCTAAAACGATATTGTAATTTGGTAACACGACAGGAGAATTATTAAAGAAGATGCTCATCTTCTCAGGTTCAATTGATGCACCACTGTTTCCTGCAGCAGACATTATTCTTCCCCAGTTTGCATCCTCGCCGTAAATTGCTGTTTTAACAAGAGATGAATTTGCAACCGCTTTTCCAACAAGGTCTGCGTCAGCTTCTGAGTGAGCGCCGCTTACATTGATTGTTACTAACTTAGTAGCTCCTTCTCCATCTGAGACAATAGATTTCGCCATTTCGATACTAAGAGCTTCAAGTGCTTCATAAAATAAATTTTCATCTTCTGAATTTTCATATACTTCAAAGCCTGACTTTCCATTGGCAAGAATAACAACCATATCGTTTGTGCTGGTATCCCCGTCAACGGAAATTTTATTGAAAGAATTTTTAACTGCTTTGCTTAAAAGTTTTTGCAGAAAGTCTGTTTCTATTTTTGCATCTGTTGTTACGAATGCGAGCATCGTTGCCATATTCGGCATAATCATTCCGCTGCCTTTACAAATTGCCCCGATAGTAACGGCACCGGCTGACAATTCAACTTTTACGGCAAAGGATTTCATCTTCTTATCTGTTGTCATTATTGCTTCTGCAGCATCAAAGCCGCCCTCAGCAGAAAGCTGAGGTACAATTTCATCAATGCCGCCAAGTAATTTATCCATCGGCATAAGCTGGCCTATAACGCCGGTTGAGCTTATTAAAACTTCATTTGCGTTAATGCCAAGTTTTTCTGCGCAGTAGCTTTGCATTTTTAACGCATCGTTGTAGCCTGCTTCACCGGTACACGCGTTGGCATTTCCCGAATTAACAATTACAGCTTTAACTTCATTTTTACTTTGAATGACATCCTGGGAAACCAACAGAGGAGCTGCTTTAACCTTGTTAAGTGTAAATGTTCCGGCAGCGGTGCAGGAAGAATCAGAGTAAATTAAAGCCAGATCTTTTTTCTTCTTTTTGATGCCGCTGAAAATTCCTGCGGCTTTAAATCCTTTTGCTGAAGTTACTGTTCCGTTATTAATAAACTGATACATACTGCCCTCCTGTGTTTGCCAACCCGAGTTTTTCTTCCCAGCCGTAAAGTTTGTTCATATTCTGAACAGCTTGTCCGGAAGCCCCTTTAATAAGATTATCTATTGCTGATGTTACAATAATTGTCTTTTCGTTTACCGAGATATTTATATCGCAGAAATTAGTGCCTACAACCCAGTTTAAATCCGGAGGGGTTGGTCTTAATCTTACAAAGAAAGAATCAGCGAACATTTCATCAAATGCTTTCTGAATCTTTTCTGCTTCAATTTTATTTTTTAAGTGAACAGAAGTTGTTGCATAAATTCCAACAGCTACCGGTAGCAAATGAGTTGTAAAAGAAAATGGTGAATTGAATCCTGCTTTATTCAGTTCCTGCAATATTTCCGGTTGATGCCTGTGCTGGTTAACGTTGTATGCTCTTACGTTTCCATCCATTTCAGACATAAGCATATTTACCTTCGCAGATTTACCTGCGCCGCTTGTGCCGGAATAAGCTACAGTACTGACACTGAGAATCTCATCAGAGAAATAAGAGGCGACTGGTAAAAACGATAGTAACATTGCGGTTGGATAACAGCCGGGGTTAGCAATCAAATTATATCCTGCATAATTATTTTTTGATATATCAGCAAGTCCATAAAGTTTTTTCTTAAGCAGGTAAGATGATGAATGGTTAAGCTTATACCATTTTGAATAAACATCTTCACTGTCCAGCCTGTAATCACCGCCAAGGTCTATAACTTTTTTGCCCTGGGCAATAAGTAGTGGTACATAATTTAATGCTTCACCGTGAGGAAGAGCTATAAAATATAAATCATGTTCATAAGATAATTCTGATACTGATCCGATTTCATCATCCTGTATGATGTTTAATAAGTCAGGAAAAACAGATGATAATTTTTCTCCCGCTGTTGTATGACCGTAAACTTTGATTTTTTCTATGTGAGGATGAGCCTTGCAAAACTGCAATAACTTTTTCCCCGTGTAGCCGCTCCCGCCGATAATGCCAATTGAAATCATAATAACTTCCTTTCCGAATAAAATTTTAAAAAATAAAAATGCTTATAAGTAGATATGTATTACCCCAAAAGGGGACGGCGCGGGCGTAAGCTGCTCAAACTTCTTAGAGAAGTTAAAGAGAAAGACTTGAAGTTAATATGTGAAAATTTGTTTTTCATACGCTCTAAAAATAATAAGAGCTAACAATCCCGTCAAGAATGTTTATTCAGAAAAGTTAAATATTTGGAATAGATATGCTATTGAGTGCAATGATATGCAAAATCAGGCAGCCCCACCATCCGCTGGCAGCGGACTCCCCCAGTGGGAGGCTTTAATTTCAATCCTAAGTTGTCAAGCAAGAGCAGGGTTGATGTTGGAAGTTTTTCTTACTCCTACTCTTAATCTTACTCGCCGGGAAGAGTAAGAACAAGAGTATGATTAAGGTTACCAGCTAAAAGCTGGAGCAAGACTAATCGTATTTATCCAGGCTTTTAAGTTATTTGTAAAAGAGGCTATTGGAAAAGGATTTATTGGAATCGTATATTAAATGAGGATAATTCAGGAGATAATTTATGCGACAGGTTCTTGTATATCCGGGTGAGGATCAATATTGGATAGCAGAATGCCCCAGTCTTCCCGGATGTATTAGTCAAGGTACAACAAGAGAAGAAGCAATTAAAAATATCCGGGAGGCTATTCAACTTTATATTGCAACTTTGGAAGAAGACCATCTGGAAGTTCCACCCGAACGTTTTGAGGCAATGTTAGTAGCGGTATGAGTACTCTTCCGGGCATTTCCGGCAAGGATTTTTACGCATTCCTCACCTGAAATTATTTTAAGCACTTCGAGCAGCCTCGAAAGTAGTAAGAATCGGTCTATTAAATTGATTCCGGGGAAATTCTTCAAGATATAATTCTGTTGCCTCTTTAAGATTTTCAATCGCTTCTTCAATTGATTTTCCCTGACTAACAGTTCTTACTTCCGGGCGTTTGGCCACAAACATGTCTTCTTCTTTAAAAATAATTGCTGTCAAGGTTTTCATAAAAGACTCTTATTGTTACCTATCTTTGATTACAAAATAGTTATTTGACCTTTTCTTTGCAATATTAAAACCGGTTGTAAGGGGAATGATTAATGATTTGTGTAAAACCATTAACTACAAATTTGCTGAAAAGGTCTTCTTGCTCCAGCTTGCAGCTGGTAAACTTTCTTTAATCTTATTCTCAGAGAAGAGTATGATTAAGTTTACCAGCCTAAAGCTGCAGCAAGTTTAACAGACTTAGTCCGGAGCAAGACTAATCGTATTCGTCATGGTTTTTATTTTGTAAAGTATGGCTTACTATACTTGAAAAGAAATTTAGGTTTATATAGATTGCCGGAAAAAAATTGCGCTCATTTGTTTTTACAAGATATAGTTAAAGCAAAACAGACACTTAATAAAAGTGTATATGAAAAACTTTGAGTTTTGAAAATATTAAAATACCTATAGCGCTTTTAAGAACAGCCGGGGTACAGAAAGTAAATATACTGAATAGAGGATTTGCTACAAGAAGACAGAAGAAAAGATAAAACAATATACAGTACAATTACAAAACCGTATATATACTAAATGAAAAAACCGACGCTTAAGCAAATAATGATAAATTTATGAATTAATTTTTAAAACTAACTATGTTAAATCAAAATCCGGAACAAATAGCAAGAGATAATATTGATAGACAACTAGTTGCCTGTGGTTGGCTAGTTCAGTCTAAATCAAAAATTAATTTGAGTGCAGGTATTGGCATAGCTGTTCGTGAATACAGCACTGAAGTTGGACCTGCTGACTATGTGCTGTTTGTTGATGGAAAACCCGTTGGTATTATAGAAGCAAAGCGTGAAGAAGAAGGACATAAACTAACTGTGCATGAAGACCAGGCAGAAGATTATGCAACTGCAAAGCTTAAATACCTGAACAATGAAAAACTTCCATTTATGTATTTGAGCACAGGAGAAGTAACTACTTTAACCGATTTCAGAGACCCAAAACCACGAGGTAGAAATGTATTCACTTTTCACAGACCCGAAACATTAAGAACCTGGCTAAAGAAAACTAAATCGGTTCGGGCTGCTTTGCAAGACTTACATAATTTGCCGGAAGAAGGTTTGCGAGACTGCCAGATTAAAGCTATTAATAACCTTGAAAAATCTTTCAGACATAACAAACCAAGAGCTTTAATACAAATGGCGACCGGTTCGGGAAAAACCTTCACCGCCATAACTTCAGTATATCGTCTGTTAAAACTGAAAGACGATAACAACAACAATGTAGTAAGACGCATTCTCTTTTTAGTGGACACGAAAAACCTTGGTGAACAGGCAGAACAGGAATTTATGAGTTACCTGCCAAATGACGACAATCGAAAGTTTACTGAACTCTACGGAGTTCATAGAATGAAATCAAAACATATTCCTGACGACAACCACGTTTATATAAGCACTATTCAACGCTTGTATGCCGTTTTGAAAGGACAAGATCTTGATGAAAGTGCCGAAGAAGAAAACCCTAATGAAAAGTGGCAGCCTAAAGAAGTGCCGCCTGTTGAATACAATGAAAAATTACCAATTGAGTTTTTCGATTTCATTGTTATTGATGAATGCCATAGGAGCATTTACAACTTATGGATGCAGGTACTTGATTATTTCGATGCTTTTCAAGTTGGTTTGACGGCAACACCTGATGCCCGGACCTTTGCTTATTTCAAGCAAAATATTGTTTCTGAATATTCTCATGAAATGGCAGTTGCAGATGGGGTAAATGTAGGTTATGATGTGTATTTGATAAATACTAGAATAACCCAAAAAGGGGCTACGCTTTGGAAAGGCGAATATGTAGAACACCGCGAAAGGTTGAGCCGAAAAAAACGATTGGAATTGCAGGACGAAGATGAGGCTTACTCTGCACAGCAATTGGATAAGGATATTGTTAATCCAAATCAAATACGTTTGATAATTCGTACGTTCAAAGAACATTTGCATTTAATGTTTCCTGACCGCTACGACAAAGACGGCAATTTTGAAGTACCCAAAACCTTGATTTTCGCAAAGACTGACAGTCACGCTGACGATATTATTCAAATTGTACGGGAAGAGTTTAATGAAGAAAACCGCTTTTGTAAGAAAGTGACTTACAAAGCCAGTGAAGATCCCAAATCGGTTTTGGCACAATTCCGAAACGATTACCATCCTCGCATTGCTGTTACAGTTGATATGATTGCTACCGGAACCGATGTGAAACCGTTGGAATGTTTGCTTTTCATGCGTGATGTGAAAAGCCGGAACTATTTTGAGCAAATGAAAGGTAGAGGTACAAGGGTAATTAATTTTGATGATTTGAAGAAGGTTACTCCAACTGCAAAAATTACCAAGGACCATTTTGTAATTGTTGATGCCATTGGAGTAACAAAGAGTTTAAAAACCGACAGCCGGCCATTAGAGAAAAAGCCAGGTGTGCCTTTAAAAGATTTGTTAGGTGCTGTTGCTGTGGGTGCAAGAGATGAAGATTTGTTTACTTCACTGGCAAACCGCCTTACACGATTGGACAAACAGATTACCGAAAAGGAGAAAAAGCAATTCATAGAAAAATCCGGTGGTGTTACACTTTCTGCTGTTGTAAAAGATTTGTTGAATGCTTATAACCCCGATACTGTTGAAGCCATTGAACAAAAAGTGAGGGATGAAAAACAAGGCGAAGCACCTGTGGTAATTCAAGCTGCAATTAACAAGCAATTAGAAGAACTGCGAAACAATGCCGCCATGGTTTTTACCGGCGAACTGAATGAATATATTGAAAATGTCCGCAAGGCTCACGAACAAAAAATTGATAATCTTAACCCCGATGAACTTGTAAATGTAGGTTGGGATAAAGACAATAAAGACAAAGCAAACGAAACTATTAACGCTTTTAAGGAATGGATTGAAAGCCATAAAGATGAAATTATTGCTTTGCAGATTTTTTACGGACAACCTTACCGCAGGCGTGAACTTACTTTTACAATGGTTAAAGATCTGGTGGAAAAAATTATACAGGAAAAACCCACACTTGCACCAATAAGCGTATGGCGCGCTTACGAGCAATTAGAAAACGTAAATGGGCAACCCAAAAACGAAATGGTGGCTTTGGTATCACTCATTCGCAAAGTGGCGGGCATTGATACTGCCTTAACGCCTTATGATAAAACGGTAGATAAAAACTTTGCTGATTGGGTTTGGAAAAAACAACAAGGCGCATCCTTTAAGTTTACCAAAGAGCAAATGGATTGGCTGTATATGCTGAAAGAACAAATTGCCACTTCGGTGCACGTTGAAACAGACGATTTGGATTACACACCTTTTGATGCCAAGGGTGGACGCGGTAAAATGTGGCAACTATTTGGCGATGAAATGGAAACGATTATTAGCGAACTAAATGAAGCGCTGGCAGCGTAATGGGTGAAGGAAGAGAAATACCAGATAGCTGGATAATTTGCCCAATACAAGAAATTGGAAGTATTCAAACAGGAACAACACCATCTAAATCAAATCTTGCTTTTTATTCGAAAGATTATCCCTTTTATAAACCAACGGACTTAGAGGCAGGAATAAATGTCAATACTTCTACAGATGGCCTTTCTGACCTTGGGATAAAGGAGGCGAGATATGTAGTCGAAAATTCTACACTTGTAACTTGTATTGGTGCTACAATTGGTAAAACTGGGCTAATTCGAAGAGGAGGAGGATTTAATCAGCAAATAAATTCTATCACACCATACAGTTTAATCAATCCTAAATACATTTATTTTCAAGCAATCAGTCATAATTTCCAAAGTCAAATATTTAAGAACGCATCTGCGACTACACTTCCAATATTAAATAAAGGAAGATTTGAAATTCTTGAAATGGCTATTGCTCCTCTTCCCGAGCAGCACCGCATTGTAGCTAAAATAGAAGAGTTGTTCAGCAGTTTGGATAAAGGCATAGAGAGCCTGAAGACGGCACAGCAACAATTGGAAATTTATCGTCAGGCAGTTTTAGGTAAAGCCTTTGAAGGTGCATTTACTACCAATTGGAGAAAAGAACATCCTAATGCAGATGCTAACAAAGAATTTGAAACCATAAAAGAATTAAGAGAAGAACTTTATAAACAGAAAATTGAAGAATGGACTTTGGCTTGTGAGCAAGCAAAAGTTAAAGGTACAAAGAAACCTGCCAAACCTAAAAAGCCATACGCTGGAGAAACTGTTACAGAAGAAGAACGAGCAAATTTTGATGTGATTGATAAATCTTGGGCTTTAGTTCGCTTCATTGATTTGATAAAATATGAAGAAGACGCTATTAAACGAGGTCCTTTCGGTAGTGCAATAAAGAAATCGTTTTTTGTTCCATCTGGTTACAAAGTTTACGAACAGCAAAATGCAATTAGTGATGATGCCACTTTAGGCAAATATTACATCAGCGATGAAAAGTATCAGGAATTAATTGGTTTTAGTATTAAGCCTGGAGAGTACATTGTAAGTTGCTCTGGCACGATTGGAAGAATTTCCAAACTCCCTGAAAATTGTGAACCGGGCGTTATTAATCAAGCGTTAATGAAGATCAGATTAGACGAAGAGTTATTGTCTTCAAAATACTTTTTGTATTTGTTTCGTTCCGAAGTATTTCAAAGAAGAATTTTAACCGGAAGCAGAGGTACAGGAATGCAAAACCTTGCCGGAATTGATGAAATAAAACAACTTATCATTGCTTTGCCACCAAAAGCAGAGCAAGAAGCAATTGTTTTGGATATCGAAAGCCGCCTATCCGTTTGCGACAAGATAGAAGAAAGCATCAGTACAAGTTTATTGCAAGCAGAAGTCTTACGACAAAGTATTTTAAAAAAAGCATTTGAAGGTAAATTAGTAGAGCAGGACGCGAATGATGAACCTGCCAGCAAGTTGTTGGAACGTATAAAATCTGAAAAAGAAAAAATAGCTGCAGAGCAGCGAAATGTTAATAACAAAAAGAATTCAAAAACCATTATAGCCCCATCGGGGCGATACAAAAACAATAACCATGGCTAATACCTATACCCAATTATACGTGCACGTTGTTTTTGCCGTAAAGGGCAGGGCCAATCTCATTTCACCAAAATGGAAGGAGAAATTATACCAATACATCACCGGCATCATTACCAACAAAAACCAGAAATTAATGATTATCAACGGAGTGCCCGACCATCTGCATCTGCTAATTGGATTAAAGCCTGACTGCAATTTATCCGATTTAGTACGTGATATCAAATCAAATTCATCAAAATGGATTAATGAAAACAGATTGGTTGCGGGCAAATTTGAATGGCAAAATGGTTTCGGGGCTTTTACAATAGGTCAATCACAAATTAAAACGGTTGTCAATTATATTCTAAATCAGGAGGAGCATCATCGTAAGAAAACATTTAAAGAGGAATACATCGAATTTTTGAATGCTTATCAAATTGATTTCAAACCCGATTATATTTTCGATGATTATGGTGCCGCTCCTACGGAGCTAAATAAAAATAACAATGAATAATGCTATTAACATTACACTCCTACGGAGCTAATGACAACAATGATGGATTTATTAATAACATTCCGCTCCTTCAGGGCTAAAACAACAACAAAGATTAATAATTCTATTAACCTGTCACTCTTGCGGAACTTAATCGCAATGGAACAATTAGCTGCAGAGCAGCGAAAAGTTAATAAGAAAAAAAAGACCCGAAATCAAAACCAAGTCCTTAGGAGCGAAACAGAATAAAGGATAAACGATATGAGCAACGAAAGCAATAATACATCAAGCATCATCGGTAAAGTATGGAGTTTCTGCACCATACTAAAGGACGATGGCGTAAGCTATGGCGACTATCTGGAGCAACTCACTTATTTGCTTTTCCTGAAGATGGCAGATGAATTTAGCAAACCGCCTTACAACAGAATATTACCAATTCCACCAGCATTCAATTGGGAAAGCCTTGCAGCCAAAAGAGGTGCAGATCTGGAAAGTCATTACACAACCTTGCTTCGTGAATTATCGCAATCAAAAGGTGTGTTAGGGCAAATCTTTACTAAGAGCCAGAATAAAATTCAAGACCCCGCCAAACTCTACAAGCTAATTGATATGATTGATAAAGAGCAATGGAGCACAATGGGAGCCGATGTAAAAGGTAAAATTTACGAAGGACTTTTAGAGAAAAATGCAGAAGATACCAAAAGCGGTGCAGGTCAGTACTTCACGCCGCGAGCCTTAATCCGTGCAATGGTAGAATGTGTTAGACCCGAGCCAATGAAAGTGATTGCCGACCCTGCTTGCGGAACAGGTGGTTTCTTTTTAGCTGCTTATGATTTTATTGCCAATCCTGCTAACTATTCGCTGAACCGTGAGCAAAAAGAATTCTTGAAACTAAAAACTTTCCACGGAAATGAAATTGTTGCCAATACAAGGCGAATGGCATTAATGAATTTGTTCCTACACAACGTTGGTGATTTTGAAAGTGAGAGTTTCATTTCACCTGCAGACGCACTCGTATCCGACACAGGTTTACGAGCCGATTATGTGCTGGCAAATCCGCCTTTTGGCAAAAAAAGCAGTATGACTTTCACCAATGACGAAGGCGAACAAGACAGCGAAGATTTAACCTATAACCGTCAGGATTTTTGGGTAACCACAAGTAACAAACAGTTGAACTTTATGCAGCACATTCGAACTATGCTAAAATCAGATGGAAGAGCAGCAGTGGTTTTGCCGGACAATGTTTTGTTTGAGGGTGGTGCGGGTGAAACCATCAGAAAGAAATTATTAGAAACCACCAACATTCATACAATTCTTCGTTTACCGACAGGCATTTTTTACAAGCAAGGCGTAAAAGCAAACGTGTTGTTCTTCGACAACAAACCTGCATCTAAAAATGCACAAACAAAAGAGATTTGGTTTTATGATTTCAGAACCAACATTCATTTCACATTAAAGAAAAATCCATTGCGTTTTGAAGACCTGAAAGATTTTATTGACTGTTACAATTCGGTTAACATAAACAAGCGCAAAGAAACTTATAACTCAGAAACCAATCCTGAAGGCCGTTGGAGAAAATTTACTTATGATCAGATTATTGAAAGAGATAAAACAAGCCTGGATATCACCTGGATAAAAGACAAGAGTCTCACAGACCTTGACAATTTACCCGACCCGGATTTACTGGCAAATGACATCATTGAAAATCTTAAATCAGGAATTGAAAGTTTTGAAGAAATAATGACAACTATAAACGGAAAATAGCCAATGTATATGCAAACGTATCGTTCTGCCTCCGTGTTTGTATCGGTTAATGTAAATACATTTTCAAATAGGCTGCATTTCAAGCCAGCGATCGATATAAACAAACACTATTAAAGTTCTTTTAAAAATTTTTATTGAATTAGAACGTACTTTTACTTATATAAAAACAGTAATAGAACTTCATAAAAAAATATGTTTACCATTAACTAATAATTCCAAATCCGAATAAGTAAATGCATATACTTTAACGCATCATGCGCTATATTTCATCTGGCAATGACTTTTCCGGTCTTAACCTTCGGTTAATAGTTTTAATCCCATCTGAATGTGAAAATCTATTAATTTAATTACTAATCGTATTCGTCCCAGCTTTTAATTTGCAGAGTTTTTGCGGAGTACAAGCCCAAAGACTTTGCAAAACGCTTTGCGAACTGAATATTTGTTATAAGTGGAATGTTCATATCAACAGCTTTACGGCGGATGACATAATCATTCTCAAGCTCAAGCTTGTCTTCATTCTTAGGAATATTAATTACAAGATCAATCTTCCCTTCCGACAAATATGTTAATATGTTCGGCTCTTTGTTATCGAAAGGCCAGTATAGAACCTCACATTCCATTCCGTTACTGTTAAGATAATCTGCCGTGCCTTTTGTAGCGTAGAACTTCAATCCTTTTTTGTGCAGGATCTTTGCGCCGTCAAGAAATTCTGCTTTGTCCTTTGGTGTACCGGTAGAAAGCAGTACTGATTTTTTCGGTTCTCTGAATCCTGTAGATAAACAGCTCTTAAGGAATGCTTCATTAAAATCATCACCAAGGCATGCAACTTCACCTGTTGAAGACATTTCAACACCAAGCACCGGGTCACTTCCTTTTAATCTTGTAAAAGAAAACTGCGGAGCTTTGACGCCGACATAATCAAGATCAAATGATGATTTGTCAATCTTGTTTACTTTCTCGCCCATCATCAATCTTGTTGCAATATCAATAAAATTAATTTTCAGGACTTTGGATACAAACGGAAAGCTTCTTGATGCACGCAGGTTGCATTCAATTACTTTAACATCGTTATCCTTTGCAATAAACTGAATGTTGAACGGACCAGTAATCTCAAGTGCCGCTGCAATTTCCTTTGTAATAATTTTTACTCTGCGCATTGTTTCAAGGTAAGTGCGCTGCGGCGGTAGAACCAAAGTCGCATCACCTGAGTGAACGCCTGCATTCTCAACATGTTCCGAAATTGCATAACAGAATAATTCACCATTCTCTGCAACGGCATCAGCTTCAATCTCGCGCGCCTCTGTAATAAATTTACTTATAACTACCGGATGATCCTTGCTGATAGTAGTTGCTTTGTTAATAAAGAATTCGAGTTCGTCCTCATTAAGAACAATGCTCATAGCGGCGCCGCTTAAAACATAGCTTGGACGAATAAGTACCGGGTAACCTACACGGTTAGAGAATTCTTTCGCTTCATTTAAAGAAGTTAATTCATTCCAGTCGGGCTGATCGATTTCAAGTTTATCAAGTATCTGGGAGAATTTATGACGGTTCTCTGCATTATCAATCTGCAGCGGAGACGTGCCTAAAATTCTAACACCTTCTTTATGAAGTTTCATTGCAAGGTTATTCGGAATTTGCCCGCCCATAGAGACTATTACACCATTCGGATTTTCCTTTTCATAAATATCAAGTACTCTTTCAAGTGAAAGCTCATCAAAATAAAGTTTATCACAGATGTCGTAATCCGTACTCACAGTTTCCGGATTACAATTTATCATTATTGTTTTGTATTCAAGCCTGTTTAATGATTGAACAGAATTAACACAGCACCAGTCAAACTCAACAGAAGAACCGATACGGTAAGCGCCGCTACCCAGAACAACAATCTGATCTTTCTCACCAACAGAAATATCATCTTCGTTTCCGTTGTAAGTAAGGTAAAGGTAATTTGTCTTTGCGGGGAATTCCGCAGCAAGAGTATCGATCTGTTTAACACAAGGAATGATGCCGAGCTCTTTTCTTCTCTGGCGAATACTAAGTTCGTTGGTTTTAAATATCATTCCGATCTGTTTATCAGAAAAGCCCTGCTGTTTTGCTTTGCGTAAAAGATCTTCAGGAACGTTCTCAGTACGGCATTCCATTAGTTGTTTTTCGGTGGCAACAATATTTTTCAGCTTATACAAAAACCAGCGGTCAATTTTAGAAAGATCATGAATTTTATCCGGAGTGTATCCTTCCTGTAATGCCTTTGCTATTGCAAATATTCTTTTATCTGTAGGCTGCTCAATAAGATCATCAATTTTTTCCAGATCAAGATCATTGCATACAAAACCGTTCATTCCAACATCAAGCATGCGAATAGCTTTTTGAATAGCTTCTTCAAAGCTTCTGCCAATTGCCATTACCTCGCCGACGGATTTCATCTCCGAACCGAGAGTTGTACTTACCTGGCTGAACTTCTGTAAATCCCATCTTGGAAATTTAACTGTGATATAATCAAGCGCAGGTTCAAAGCAGGCAGAGGTTTCCTGTGTAATAATATTTTCAACTTCGTTAAGTGCATAGCCCAGGGCTAATTTTGTTGCGATGAAAGCCAGCGGATACCCTGTGGCTTTTGATGCAAGCGCAGAACTTCTGCTTAAGCGTGCGTTCACTTCAATTATTCTGTAATCTTCTGAATAAGGATCGAGCGCATACTGAATGTTGCATTCACCTATAATTCCAAGATGGCGAATAAGTTTAATTCCTATTGAACGAAGCTTGAAATTTTCCCGGGCTGTTAATGTTTGAACAGGTGCAACAACAATACTATCTCCGGTATGAATGCCCATCGGGTCAAAATTTTCCATTGAACAAATAGTGATGCAGTTGTTGTATTTATCCCTTACAATTTCGTACTCAACTTCTTTCCAGCCGTAAAGAGATTCTTCAAGTAAAATCTGGTTAGTAAAAGAGAAAGCACGTTTGGCTTTTTCGTAAAGTTCTTCTTTATTCTTAACTATACCTGAACCGAGTCCGCCGAGAGCATAAGCAATTCTAACCATTAAAGGATAACCGATTTCTTCGGCGCCAACCATCGCTTCATCTACCGAGTTAACGGTTTTGCTTTTGGCAACCTTTAAACCTGCTTCCATCACTTTATTGTTAAAGAGTAATCTGTCCTCAGTATTTTTGATAGCTTCAACGGGAGTACCTAAAACCTGGATGTTATGTTTCTGAAGGATCCCTTTATCATACAGGTCAACGCCAACATTCAAAGCTGTCTGTCCGCCAAAACCAAGCAGAATGCTGTCCGGCTTATCCTTCTCAATAACTTTTTCAACAAACTCTGTTTTAATTGGAAGGAAGTAAACTTTATCCGCAAAGTTTTCAGATGTCTGGATTGTCGCAATGTTAGGATTAATTAATATTGTTTCAATTCCATCTTCCTTTAACGCTTTAATTGCCTGGCTGCCGGAGTAATCAAATTCCCCTGCCTGTCCAATTTGTAACGCACCTGAACCAAGGATAAGCACTTTATTTGCTTTTCTTTTCTTTATCATTTAGCCTACTCCCTAACCCTCTCCCCAAGGGAGAGGGAATTAGTTTTAATCTATATTGCTTTTGTAATTGTTTTAATTATGTAACTCTGCAATTTAAATTGTCTTTATAATAACCTGTTGTATGAATTAGGAAACAGAATCTGTTAAACTGTTGAAACAGTTTAAAATAGTATATTGGATTTCATTAACCCACGGATTAATCCGTGGGTTACCAAGAACAACTAACGAAATCATAACCGTTTCATTTATACGCGTCTGGCGTAATGCCTGCCAACCTTTGGCTGGGTTTACAAGTTAATTCACACAATGGGTTATAGTATTAAAATTGAATAAAACAATTCTTCCAATCTATATTTTAAGTAACAACAAAATTTTTACTGTAACACATCTAATCCTTCTTCCTTTCCCCTCTCCTTGGGAGAGGGGATAAAGGGGTGAGGCTTTTTATCATTTTAAGGACCTCACAAACATATCAAAAATAAATTCCGTATCGTCCGGGCCGGGCGATGCCTCCGGGTGAAACTGTGCACCAAAGATAGGTTTTGAAATATGAATTATACCTTCATTGGTGCCGTCGTTATCGTTGTTGAACCACTCGCGCCAGTCTTCAGGTAACGTTTCTGTTCTTATTGCATAACCATGATTCTGAGATGTTATGTAGCATCGTTTAGTTCCTGCTTCGTTGCACGGCTGGTTATGGCCGCGATGCCCATACTTAAGTTTGTAAGTATCTGCTCCTGCTGCAAGTCCAAGGATCTGACTGCCCAGACAAATACCAAGAATTGGTTTGCCGCTTTTAATAGCTTTCTTTGTGTGTTCAATGGTTGCGGTATTCATCTTAGGATCACCGGGCCCGTTGGAAATTATAATTCCGTCTGCTTTCTCTTTTGTGAAATCATAATCATACGGAACGCGGAGCACGGTAATATCTCGCTTTATAAATCCCTGCAGAATATTATTCTTTGTGCCGCAGTCAACAAGAATTACTCTTTTCTTTCCCTTACCATATTCTACGGGTTCTTTAACGCATACTTGTCCAACAAGATCAGTTATGTTAGGATCTTCAAAATTGATTTCTAATTTTTCATCGGCAACAATTTTACCAAGCATTGTTCCTTCTTCGCGAAGTTTCCTTGTTAATCTGCGTGTATCAATTCCAAAAATTCCGGGAATATCATTTTCTTTCATCCAGTCGGATAAAGATTTTACTGAACTCCAATGAGAATTATCAAAGGAATAATCTGAAACAACCAGTGCTCTAACATGAATCGCTTCAGATTCAAAATTCTTGTACAATCCATTTTCTCTTTCATCGTTTGGAATACCATAGTTTCCAATTAGAGGATAAGTACAGACAAGTATTTGACCGCGGTATGAAGGATCCGTCATTGTTTCGGGGTATCCAACCATTCCCGTGTTGAAAACCACTTCACCATTTGTATTCTTAAAAGCGCCAAAGGATAATCCGGAGAATTCCGTTCCGTCGCTTAAGATTAATTTCACAGGTTTTGATTCTTTATTCATATGCTTCAAAGTTTATTCAGGTAAAAAAAAAGCCACTTAAAAAGTGGCTATTAATAAAATAAAAATTCCTTACTTGCACTTGGGGCAAGTTCAAATGTTATCTTTTCTTTTATTTTCTTCAAATTAAAATACATTCTCGGTTTAAATGTTCAAAAGTCTTTTGTAAATGTAAATAAATAAGGGGTATAACACAAATTTGAGCAAGCGGGGTTGACTATGAAAGGAATCTTGAACTAAAAGAAGCAATTAACGAAGCGCTGTCCGGTGAAAGCGCAAATCCGTTGCCCCGGTATATTACCGCTGACGCTTATTACCAGGAGAATGCCGTAAAAAATATAGTGCCCAACCACGGCGTACTATAGAAATAATTTTCAGCATAAAACAAGAGTTAGTTTTAAATTGAATGGCGGAGAAAATATTTCCCGCCATTTGATTATCTTAGCATACCTCAAATTTTTGTTAACAGTAATTAAGGGATGTTATGAAAAAATTCTTTGCTGTCATTTTAATTTCATTATTTATTGTTGTTTTTTATTCCTGTAAATCGGAGACAACCGAACCGCAGCCGGCAGCGCAGCACGAGATTGAATATAAAACAACAGGAACGGTTAATAATATTTCTGAAATAAGATATCTTAATTATAACGGGGATACACTTACAGCTAATAACCAGGGAGCAAGCTGGAATTATAAATGGACACAGAAAGGTAAAGCCGGAGACAAGACTTATTTGAAGGTTACTTTAACGAATCAAACCGGTTATGTCGTTTTAACTATTCTTTCAGACAGCAATGAACTAACCAGGGATACTTTAAGAGCATACTCGACTGGTGTTGCAAATCTTTCTCGTGGAATAACTATTCCTTAGATAAAACTATTTTGAATGAATTGGCGGCGTACCCTTTATGTAATGAACAAGCTGTTCGATTACAAACTCTTTTTCATCAATAAGTGCTTTTACAACATCACCAATTGATATAATGCCGATCAGCTTGTCGTTCTCCATAACCGGCAAATGACGCACTCTCTTGTTGGTCATAAGCGCCATACACTCTTCAACGGTTCGCTCTGCCGTTACGTAAATTACATCTTCAGACATAATTTCTTCTACGGTCATCTCCTTTGATGATTTGCCATTAAGGATAACTTTCCTTGCGTAATCTCTTTCGGAAAGAATGCCTTTTATGTTGCCGTCCTCCATAACTAAAAGCGCTCCAATATCTTTTTCCGCCATCAGCTCCAGAGCATTATAGACTCTTACGGAGGAGTTTATCGAGTAGATGTTTTTATCTTTGCCGGATAAAATTTCTCGTATGTTTTTCATTTTTTTCCCTGGGTTGTTTTGCCTGGTTTTATATTAACTTAAAACTTAGACAATAAGTTCAGGAACTCATTAAACCGGATCAATATGGACGAATACTTTCTGTACTTCCGGTATCTCTTCTATAGCAAACTGAACTTTTTTACCAATGTCATGTGAATCTTTTGTGTTTGTTTTCTGGTCAACTTCAATATGAATTTCTATGTGAAATTTATTACCGACATAATGGGAACGAAGATCATTCATTCCTTTAACGCCATCAACTTTTAACGCACGGTTAACAATTTCAATTATTAGCTCCTGATCTGCCGCCTTTCCCATTAAGTAATCAATATTTTCTTTTGCAATTTCATAACCGGAACGGAAAATAAAAAACGAAACAAGCAAACCGCCAATACCGTCAACTAAAGGATAACCAAGCTGCACACCAATTATTCCGAACAACGCAAACGAAGATGCCAGCACATCATTTATGCTATCCACGGCCTGTGCACGTATGGCGGGGCTGTTATATTTCTTCCCGACAATAGTCTGGTAGCGGTTCATTATTATTTTTGTAGTGATAGTTATACCAAGAACAAGGTAGACGTATAAACTCAGGGAAACTTCCGGCGGTGAAATTATTCTTTTAATTGATTCCTGGATAATGTTTAATCCAAGCAAGCCGGCAAGAATGGCAACAATAAAAGTTGCAATAGGCTGCGCAGCCGAATGACCAAACTGGTGTTTTTCATCCGGCTTTTGCGAAGAAACTTTTATACTGAAACGAATTGCAATTGAAGAAATTATATCCGTAAAGGAATTAATTGCTTCCGAGATTATTGCAATTGAGTTTGATATTAATCCCACTATCAGCTTAATAACAAACAAAAGAATGTTTAATCCCAGCGCTATGTTGGTTGCTCTTTTTTCCGGCATCTTACAATTAATAATTTAATTGTTTAAGACTCTTCTTAATCCATCATACATTAACCATCTTCCATAATTAAGATTTTTCTTCCCACACCTGTATAAGCGTAACAATATTTTTTACTGCCATTTCCATGTCCTGTATTGCAATCCATTCAAGCTGTGAATGAAAGCTATGTTCGCCGGCAAAGATATTGGGCGTAGGCAAACCCATATAAGATAAGCGCGAACCATCTGTACCGCCGCGGATTGGCGATTGAATTGGTTCAATGTCTAAGCGGTTCATTGCTTCAACGGCATAATCAACTACCTGAGGATGATTCTGCAAAACGTATTTCATGTTTCTGTATTGTTCTTTAACATCAAAGTCTATTTTAGCGCCGGGGAACTGGGCCACTGCTTTATCCGCTAGGTCACGCAGAAAGTCTTCATATTCTTTAAGCTTTTCAGTTTCAAAATCTCTTATTATAAACTTTACAGTGGTTACTTCTTCATTTCCGTTTACGTTTGTACAGTGAACAAAGCCTTCCCGTTTTTCGGTTACTTCCGGGGCAAGCTTATCTTTGGGTAAAGAATCTAAAAAGCGTGCGGCAATTTTCATGGAATTAATCATCTTTCCTTTTGCATAGCCGGGATGAATGTTTTTGCCGATAAATTTTACCACAACACCATCAGCACTGAAAGTTTCGGATTCAATTTCTCCTCTTGATGATCCGTCAACAGTGTAAGCGTATTTAGCACCAAACTTTTCAACATTAAATTTTTCTGTTCCTCTTCCAACTTCTTCATCGGGAGTAAAGCAAACTTTAATTGTGCCGTGTTTTACTTCGGGATGAGTGATTAAATAATTCATTGCATCAACAATCTCTGCAACTCCTGCTTTATTGTCTGCGCCAAGCAAAGTTGTACCGTCTGTGGTAATAATATCAAAACCAATCATATTCTTTAATAAAGGATTCTTCTCTACTTCAATTACCTGTGAAGTATCTTTCGGCAGAACAATATCCCCGCCCTGGTAATTGTTATGTATTACCGGGTTAACGTTTAATCCTGTTACAGCAGGAGAAGTATCAACGTGTGCAATAAATCCTATAACAGGAACATTCTTTCCAGAGTTTGAAGGCAGCGTTGCAATAACATACCCATGTTCATCAAGATAAGCGTCCTTAAGTCCAATCTCTAATAATTCTTTAACTAAATCTTTAGACAGAACAAGCTGTTTTTCGCTTGACGGGAAGGTGGTTGATTCCTCGTCCGACTGAGTGTCGTACTTAACGTAATTAAGAAATCTGTTAACACAGGTGAACTTATAATTTACATCGAACATAATTTCCTCGCTGATTGTAAAAGCATTTTTTGTTACAAATAATATTGAAAAGGCGTAAGAGATGCAATAAAACAACATCATCATACTGAATTAAAAAGCATTATTTATTATCTTTGTCCATCAATTCAAAGCAGGATACTAAATGAATACGGTTGAGCTTATTCGCAAAAAACGCAATGGTGAAATTCTTACAGAGCAGGAAATTATTTTTCTTATTGAAAATTTTACTAAAGGGAAAATACCGGATTACCAGTTCTCTGCTTTCCTTATGGCTGTATATTTTAAAAATATGAGCAAAGAAGAAACCGCTGCATTAACAAGAGCTATGCTTTACAGCGGTAACGTTATTAATCTTGATTCTATTCCGGGAGCAAAAGTTGATAAACATTCTACAGGCGGAGTTGGAGATAAAACCTCACTTATACTTGCGCCAATTGTAGCCGCCGCAGGTTTAAATGTCCCAATGATTTCCGGCAGAGGGCTTGGACACACAGGCGGTACGTTAGATAAACTTGAATCAATCCCTGGCTTTACTACACAAATTGATCTTGAAAGATATAAATCTATTATAAGTAAATGCGGAGCTGTGCTTGCCGGACAGACAAAAGATATTGCTCCGGCAGATAAACTTATTTATGCTCTTCGGGATGTAACCGCTACTGTTGAATCCATACCTCTTATTACCGGAAGTATAATGAGCAAAAAACTTGCGGAAGGAATTGATGGTCTGGTGCTTGATGTTAAGACAGGAAGCGGCGCATTTATGTCTGATATTAAAGATGCGCAGAACCTTGCTATTTCATTAATGGAAACCGCGATGATGTTCGATAAAAAAGTTATTAGCATGGTTACAGATATGAACCAGCCACTCGGGAATTATATTGGCAACTGGCTTGAGGTTTATGAATCAGTAAAAGTTTTACAGGGAGAAAATGTTCCCGACTTATTGGAGCTATCACTTAACCTTGCGGGGGCAATGTTATCTGTTGGTGGTAGGGCCGCAGATATTGAAGAAGGAATAGAAATTTCAAAAGAGATGATTAAAAGCGGAAAGGCGTTCGATAAATTCCTTCAGATTGTTGAATTGCAGAACGGGGATTTAAGCTTTATTAAAGATCTGAACAAGTATCCGAAATCAAATATTGTTGAACCTGTTTATTCGCATGAAGAAGGATATTTCTCAAAGATAGATAACTACCAGCTTGGAATGATTAACCTTGAACTTGGTGCAGGGCGATTAACCAAGGAGGATATAATTGATCCTAAGGCCGGAATAGTTTTCAGAATTAAACTTGGTGATAAAGTGGAGTACGGAGAAAAGATTGCCGAGTTTCATACGGATAAAGCGGAAGTACTTGATGAACTTAAAAGCCGGTTTAACGGTATTATAAAATTTTCCAAAAGAAAACCGGCAGAACAAAAACTGATTAAAGATATAATTGTATAAAAGTTGTCTCAGTCGGTACTGTCTAAAATAAATTAAATGTGGATTAAAGATTCTAAAAGGATTTATATTGAATAAGTTATTTGCATTTTCAGAATCAATCCCAGATGTCTATTGTGTTGAGTAAATAATAAATCTATTAAAGTACTTTTCTTAGCGTAAGAAAAGTACGAAAAGAAGCATGCACTTTAAAATAATCCGCCTTAGGCGGACTGAAATTATCCTTCGTTTCGTTACAGAAAAAGAACTCCCCCGATCAAATCGGGGTCAAACAACTTTTTCTGTTTAACACTTCACTTCGGATAATTTCTTAACGAATTTCTTTTAATGTGCCTGACTTTTTAATAGATATTTTGGACAGATATGGTTTCAGATGCAATAACACAATAAAGTTTCTTTTTTAATTGATTGAAAAAAGATATTTTTTAACAGCAAAAAATTCTGTTTCAATGAATTTATAAGTATCGGCTGTTTGTTTAAATAATAGACAGGGAGAAAACATGGTTTTTATAATATCTATTCTGGCAACCTTGGTTGCGTTTGCAGTTTACAGGAATGCAAAGAAAAGACAAAGTCCTTCGGAAGCAACATTTGCACGCTTCGGAACTTTGATTGCCGCCTTTGTGGCATTTATCCAGATCTTTACTGTAATTCCAGCCGGCTCAGTTGGTGTTGTAGATTTCCTTGGAATGGTAAGCGATAATACATTAAAGGCCGGGGTTAATATTGTTAACCCGCTTGCCAACATAGTTAAGTTTAGTATTAAGACGCAGGAATTAAAAGAAACAATGACGGTTCCTTCCAAAGAAGGATTAAGTGTTCAGCTTGAAATAAGTTTGTTATATCATTTGAATCCGGATAACGCTTCGCGTATTTATAAATCTGTTGGCGAAAATTATCAGGAGATAATTTTAATCCCGCAGTTCCGTTCTGTTGTTCGGGGTACGACCGCAAAGTATGAGGCGAAATCTTTATACACGGCTGAAAGAGATGTTGTTGGTAAAGAAATGCAAAAGGAATTATCCAAGCTTGTTGAGCCGCGCGGCATTACGGTTGAGTCTGCACCATTACGCCAGGTGATTTTACCGTCCGGCTTGACTGCATCAATTGAAGAGAAACTTAAAGCCGAACAGGAAAGTCAGAGAATGGAATTCATTCTTAAAAAAGAGCAGCAGGAAGCTGAACGCAAAAGAATTGAAGCGAAGGGAATTTCAGATTTTCAGGATATAGTAAGCAGGGGAATAAGTGAACAGCTGCTTAAATGGAAAGGAATTGAAGCAACTGAAAAACTTGCCAATTCACCAAACTCCAAAATAGTTGTAATTGGCGGTGGTAAAAACGGTTTACCATTAATCTTACAAGGAAATTAATTGGAAAGGCTGAGGTTAAGGCTTAGGCGGAGAATAAATTGAAAAACGTATTTCCTTCCAAGCCTTAATCTTTAATAAAACATGATCTATCCAAAGAAAATAAAATTAAACGGGAAAGATTCTCTAACAATTATTTGGGAGAATAATACTACCCATAATTTTCCATTAACCTTTTTAAGGAACGAATCTCCAGATGCCGGGAACAAAGGAGAAACAATTCTCTGGAAACATTATGATCCAATTCCCAAAGAACCTGACAAGCCAGGTAAATATGAAGTATCATCAATTGAAATGGTTGGCGACTATGCTATCAATATTACCTGGAAGGATGGATACAATTACGGAATATACTCGTTCGATTTACTTTGGCGCTGGGGCGAATATTTAAGCGTAAGAGATAATCTTCATCAGGATTTTGATCACGACCATGATCAACACTAGTCTATAAGGCAAACTGATTGAATTAAACAACCTATAATTCAACGTGCTAAGTCAAGCAGGATTACTGCAGAGTCTTATTAGATAAAATCAAAAATTCAAAAACTAACAGGTATAAAATGAACAGGATAATCTTAACTAAACTAATAGCGGTAATTGTTTTTCTTTCACCTTTTACAGTTCAGGCACAGCTTGATTTGAATAAAATGGTAAAGAAAACAAAGAAGAAAGTTGAAAAAAGAATCGAATCAAATGTGGATAAAAAAGTGGATAAGACATTAGATTCTGTAGAAGAAGAACTTGAGAACAATGATGCTAAAGAAAAAAAACAATCTGAATCTTCAAAGACGACAAATAATGAAGCTGAACAAATTAAATCGGCCGAGGAATTATCAAATTCAGTTCCTGATGAGAGACAAAGCCGGGCATATTCCAAATTTGATTTTATCCCCGGCGACAATGTGATTTTTGAAGATGATTTAAAGGGAGAACAAAACGGTGAGTTTCCTTCTAAATGGGATCTTGTGAAAGGAACCATCGAAAACGGAGTTTATGAAAATGAAAATGTAATCTGGTTCAGAAAGAACAACAGTATTATTAAACCCTTAATCTGCAACAATAAATTACTTCCTGAAGTGTTTACCATTGAGTTTGATTATTTCATGGGAAATAAAACCCAACAGTCATATTCTCTCTGGTTAATGAATGAAAAAAATAAAGCGATTGTGAGAATAACGTTTAATGGTAAAGAGATGAAAATAATGGGTAAAACCGAAGGAAGCATCGCTGAAAAATATGAAGACGGCTGGAAGCACATATCTGTTTCTTTCAACAGGCGTGCATTAAAAGTATATCATAATGCCGAGCGTGTATTAAATATTCCGAACATAGATGAACAGCCCGTATCTTTTCAGATTGAAGGTGGAAGAAATAATAATCCCCAGAAAGATGAAAGAGCTTTTATTAAGAATATCAGAATTGCAGAAGGCGGCGTTCCTCTTTATAACAGAGTTTTAACAGAAGGGAAAATTGTAACAACGGGAATTAAGTTTGATGTTAATAAAGCTACAATTAAACCGGAATCTATGGGAGTAATTAACGACATCTTTAACTTGTTAAAGGAAAACGCGGACCTGAAATTTTCTGTTGAAGGACATACGGATAGCGATGGTAACGAAGAATTTAATTTAAAATTGTCTGAAGAAAGAGCAGTTGCTGTTGTTAATAAACTTGTTGAAATGGGAGTATCAGCTTCAAGACTAAAAGCAAAAGGCTGGGGTGAATCTAAACCACTGGTAGAAAATTCTACACCTGAAGGAAAAGCAAACAACAGGAGAGTTGAGTTTATTAAATTTTAGGTAGAAGAGGAATAAAAAGCAGTCCTTATTTTTTAAGGGCTGCTTTGTGTATTACAGTAATTTCTGAATCTGTTTTTGATATACTTCTTTCTCAACGAGCCCAACATATCTTGCTGCTATCTTCCCTTCCTTATCAATTATGAATGAAGTTGGTATAGATTCGATATTACCATAAGCAACAACTACGTCCATATTGCCGTAAACAACAGGGTAATTTATTTTATAATCTTTGATGAATGGTTTAACGGCATCAATAGTATTATCCTGATCTAAAGAGACGCCTATAATTTCTAATCCTTTGTTTTTATACTGGCTCTTAAGAGAAACCAAGTCGGGAATTCCTCTGCGGCAGGGCGGGCACCAGGTTGCCCAGAAATCAACAAGAACAACCTTTCCTTTATAATTAGAAAGCTTAAGTTTTTTTCCTTCCGTAGTTGAAAGTTCAAAATTTGGGGCGCTTTTACCTTTCAAAACATCTTCTACACTCATTGTTGTCGGGTTATAATTTGGCGGATATGGTCCTTGTTCCGGTTCGCTTTGAGAATTATTTACAATAAAGAAAACCAGAATTGCCACGATGAATAAAGTAGTGTAAACAAAGTTTTTATATCTTGGATCTATTAAAGGCTTCTTGGTTTGTGTTCCAAAAGTTCTTTTTGCCGGTTCTTTTGATCTTAAATTTTTTTGACTCATTATTCTTCCAAAATTTAGTTCTAAATTACTTAAAAGCTTCAAGTTATTAAACAGAAATCTTTTTCTATTTGTTTCCTGCGAGCAGTATAGAATTAAGTTCATTTACAAATTCATTTATCTTTTCATCTGTAAAACCTTTTTCCTTTGCAGCGTTTTCAAGCGTTCCCCATGCAGGTTCGCCGCAGCGGAGGCAACGGATTCCCTTTTCCATTAAATATGTAATGGAGTCAGGCAACAATTCTACAAGGTCTTCAATCGAAATGTCTTTATTGATTACTTTGTCCATTTGAGTTCTCTGTATCTGGTTCTTTCTTTTTACCTGGGAAGGAAAATACTAATCCTAATAAAGCCCCGTATGCTGTTGATATAAAGGGATTACTTTGAATTGGACAGGAACCGGTTCGGCAGCCGATAAAATAATAATAAGCATAGCCTCCAATTCCTCCAACAATAACAGGTAAAAATCTTTTCAACCAGGATTTATATTTTTCTTTCATTAACTAACCGGTTCTTTCTGCAGATTGGATAAAATCTTTTCAAGCACCATATATTCGGGAACAGCACCTTCAACAAAATCATTTTCGTTTATTATTGTCCTTGGTACTCCTCGTACGTTATACTTATTTGATAAATGAGGAAACTCAGTTGCCTCAACCATATCTCCTTTAATATTCTTATTCAGATATGAAAACTTGTGTGCGGTAACAACAGCCTGGGGGCAATAAGGACAAGTTGGTGTTACAAATACCTGTAAGTGTACAGGTGAAGCAATGTTCTTAACCTGTTCGACAATATTATCGGAAAAACCATGTTCTCCGGTTCCCAATAAAAGAATATCTTCGAGTAAAGTAGAGAATTCATAACCGCTTGGTATTCCATATAACTTTATTCCGTAGTCGGTTCCGTTTTCATCAAGAAGAACAATAGCGGGAATTTTATCAACACCATATTTTTCAACATCTTCTTTGTCTGTAATAAAGTTTTTTACTTCAAGATGAATAAATTCGGAAGTCTCAGATAATTCCTGCAGCAACTGTTTTGTTTCTCTGCAATATGAACATTCAAGTTCCTGGGTAAAGAAAATCAACTTAACTTTTTTTGTAAGGGGAGCAAGTCTTTTGCGCAGGTCATCTCTTAGTTTATCATCTAAAAACATATTATCCTCATAATTTTAACGATAGGATGAAAGAAAAAAAAGAAGGATTCAATTCCCTTTCTTGCTCTTAAATAATTGATTTAATACATTTACTTGCAAATAAGGAGGTTTTTAATGGCGGACTATGAAAAACACTTGTACATGATTGTCTTTCCTATAAATGCTCTTGTTGCTTCTCAGCTTGACCCGGTTAAATTTGGCGAACATTATACAATGTCAAGCGCAAAGCATTTCAGCGGAAAAGTAATTTTTGCCGAGATTGATATTAGTTACAGGAATGATTATTTCGAGAGTGAGAGATATTTATCCTTAACGGTTCCGCATGAAGATGGATCGCCAAAGAGAACCAAGTTTATTTCTTCTTACAAGGTACTGGAAAATGTTTCTCTTACTGCAATTAATAAATTATTTCTTGTAACCCCGAACGGGAAAGTTCTTCCGATCGATCCTATTGAATATACTGCTTATAACGAGCCTGGTTTGATAAGAATTTATCAGGAAATATGTCCGCTAGAAACATTGGTTGCATCTACTAAGGATCAGCGTGAGTTTGGACGGTTTATAACTACCCAGACAAAATCAAAGGGTGCCCCAAGTATTTGTTTTACACAGATAGATTTTAACATTCAGAAATTTTTAGATGATAATAGGAATAAAGAACTGTTTCATATCGATTTGCCGGGGATAAATCCATACCGCTTTTTTGATTGTGTTATGGAATTAAAAAATAATCCCGGAAAGCTGACGAAAACTATTAGCCTTGGAACGATACTAAAAGATATTTCATACAAATTTTTGCGTCATGGTTTTTGGTTTGCAAAAGCAGACGAATTAAAATTCTTCTCAATGCCCTCAATACAAGATCTGGAAAATAAATATTTCAACTGGTGGAAATTTGTAAGATAGTTTTTTGACCAAGCCGGCATGACCGGCTTTTTATTTTTCTTTTCCCCATTCAAGTACTTCAACTTTAACTTTAGCCAAGCCTGATTTTATCATATCAAGTTCTTTTGCTGCACCGTACGAAATATCAATCAACCGTTTATTTCGTAAGGGCATTCTGTCATTTATCTTTAGTGTAACACTCTTCCCGTTTTTCTTGTTTGTTACCCTGATGCTGGTTCCCATTGGGTAAGTCTTATGTGAAGCGCTTAATCCGTGCATATCAAAAATTTCACCGCTTGCGGTTTTTCTGCCATGAAACCTTTTTCCATAATATGAAGCCGTGCCATCGGTTGTTTCAAGTGGTTTTTCTTTTTCGAAATCGAAGCGGGAAGAATATGATGTAGAATTCCAATTGGTATATCTTTTTGTAGCACTACAACTATTCAAACATAAAAGCAGTGTTACAACAATCATATTTATAATAAATTTCAAGCGATTTTTATTTTCAATATAATTTAAAATAATCAGAAAATAAATTACTGTTAATCATTCCCACATAGATTTATATCGGTGTTGGAGTTAACGGTTTTCTACTCCCAAAAGTATCCTGAAGGTTTAATCAGTTTCGAACAGAGAACAATGTCTTAGCGATAAAGAATTAATCGTAATGTAAAAGATATTTCTTGACAGTGAAATATTTTTTTTGTATTTCCGGAATTGTAATTACACTTTTTTGTATTCATGAAATGGAAATTACGATGACAGATAGACGCCTCCTCGAAATATTTTTTGAATTGATAAAAATAGATGCTACTTCAGGGAAAGAAAAACCTGTTGCAGATTATATAATTGCTTTTCTTAATAATCTTGGTCTGAATGCTACAGTCGAAAATATTGATCCTGATTCAACGGGACAAAGCGGAAATGTTATTTGTTCTGTTGGTAATGGTGGAAGCTTCGTGTTGCTTTCTCATATGGATACTGCAAGATCTACATCTGAAGTCAAACCCACAATAACAGATGACAGAATACTTTCAGATGGAAAAACAGTTTTAGGGGTTGATAACCGTGCTGGTATTTCTTCAATTCTTTGCGCTGTTGAAAAGGCAATCAAACAGAAAACAATGCTTAATGATTTTACGATTGCATTTACAACCCAGGAAGAAACCACAATGTATGGTAGTCGTAACCTGAAACTAAGCGATAAAATTAAAATGGGTTTTGTATTTGATTCACATGAACGACCTGGAAACTTCGTTAATGGATCAATTGGTGCAGTAGGATTTACGGCAAGAATAATTGGAAAAGCTTCGCATTCAGGACTTGCTCCGGAAAAAGGAATTGATTCAATTAAGATTGCATCGGGAGCAATTGCAGAAATCAAACTTGGCAGAATTGATGATGAAACAACTGCCAACATTGGAATAATAAAAGGCGGATCGGCCGTGAATGTTGTTCCAGAAGAGACTTTTATTGAAGGTGAAGTTCGTTCTATGAAAACAGAAAAAGTGATTGAGCTTGCTGAGCAGATAAAAAAAATATTCGAAAAGCATACATCAAATGCGGGCGGTAAACTGGAATTTAATTATCAGTGGGATTTCAAACCGTATAAAGTTACTCCGGAAGACGAAGTATTTAAAAAAATATCTTCTGTTATTTCTAAAGTTGGATTAATCCCAACTCCCAAAATTTCCCGTGGAGGAAGCGATGCAAATTCACTTAATGAAAAAGGAATAAAAACGGTTAACCTTGGGATAGGAGCAGAAAACCCTCACTCCAATGAAGAATACATTCTTCTTGAGGACTTACAAAAATCATCTGAAATAGCTTATGAGTTGATAAAGAAATGAAATTAAAACTAAAAACGATAGCTCTCTTCTTTTTAGTAGGAATTACTTTTCCTCTTTTAGCACAGAACAAAGGAAAGCTCTTTATTATTGGCGGTGGCGACCGCCCCGTATATATGATGGAAAAATATATCGAGCTTGCAGGAGGAAAAGATTCCAGATTTATTGTTATCCCGATGGCAAGTTCTGAACCGTTGGAATCTGCCGATTACATGGTTAAAGAATTGAAGGAGCTTGGTTGCAAAAATGTAGACTTTATTTATTGTAATAAGGAAAATGCAGACATCAAGGAAAACCTTGCAAAGCTTGATAAAGTTACCGGCGTTTATTTTTGTGGTGGCGACCAGGCTTTGCTGACTGCAGCTTTGCTGGGTACAAAAGTATTGGATAAGATAAAAGATGTTTACAGAAATGGCGGCGTTGTTGGTGGTACCAGCGCGGGAGCAGCAGTAATGAGTAAGATAATGTTAACGGGAAACGAATGGATTAATAAGGATACAATAAACCTGTTCACTTTCATTAAGAGGAAAAATGTTGAAACCATTGAAGGGTTTGGATTTATTCAGAATGCTATAATTGACCAGCATTTTATAACGAGGAAAAGATTAAACAGGTTGATAAGCGTTGTTCTTGAAAATCCAGCCTTACCTGGAATTGGTATTGATGAAGCAACAGCTATAATATTTAATCCTGATAATACTTTTGAAGTTTTTGGTGAGAACACAGTTTTAATTTTCGATGCGACTGAAGCAAGAGATATTATGACGGATAAAAATAATAACCTGTCGGCAGCAGACTTAAAAATGCATCTCCTTAAATCAGGAGATGTTTTTGATCTTAAGAGTAAAAAGAAAATAAACTGAATAAACAGAAAATGAAAAAATCTTTTCAGTTCAATACTTTAGTGATGATCTTTGCAATAGTAGTTGCTGTTGCAGTACTAACCTGGTTTGTGCCGGGCGGCGAATATCAACGAGAGATAAAAGATAGCAGAACAGTAGTCATCCCAAATTCTTTTCAATATGTTAAAAGTAATCCGCAGGGAGTTGGCGCTGTATTAACAGCACCGGTAAAGGGATTCGTCAACGCAGCGGAAATAATAGTCTTCTGTTTTATAATTGGCGGCGCGTTTATGATTATCCAGAGAACAGGAGCAATCAATTCTGCTTTACAAAAAGTAGCGCTTGTACTTGCAAATAAACCGCATCTTCAGAAATATTTTATACCGCTTACTATGATTCTCTTTTCAATGGGCGGCTCTATATTTGGAATGTGTGAAGAAACTATGCCGTTCATATTAATATTTATTCCGCTTGCGCTTTCATTGGGATATGATTCTATAGTTGGAACTGCAATTCCTTTCCTTGGCGCTGCATCAGGATTTGCAGGCGCAACCTTGAATCCCTTTACTCTTGGTGTTGCATTAAAAATTTCTGAATTGCCGTACGATACCGCTATGTGGTATAGAGTTATCGTCTGGATTATTAGCGTAACAGTAATGATTTCCTTTGTAATGCTTTATGCAAACCGCATCAAAAAGGATCCCGCAAAGAGCCCGGTTTATGAAATTGACAAACAACGGAAGCATTCGTTTCATCTTGATAATAATTCAAAAGCAGAATTCACCAGATCCCAAAAGGCTGTTCTTATTGTTTTTCTTTTAGGTATTATTCTTATGGTTGTTGGAATCCTGGAATATGGCTGGTTCATTACTGAAATAGCAGCATTGTTTTTTGCGTTGGGAATTGTTTCCGGATTTGTGGGGAGATTAAAACTTGGAGATATTACGGATAGTTTTAAAGACGGCGCTAAAGATATGGTTGGCGTTGCGTTAATTATTGCCTGCGCAAGGGCAATGCTTGTTGTAGCAACGGATGCAAAAATAATTGATACAATGCTTTTTGGAATGTCTAATGTAATTTCCGGTTTCCACCCTGTTGTTGCAGCTCAATCTATGTTTGTTACCCAGGGAATTATAAACTTTTTTGTCCACTCCGGTACAGGGCAGGCAGCTTTAACAATGCCGGTAATGACGCCGCTTGCGGATGTACTTAGCATTCCGAGATACGCTGCCGTTCTGGCTTTTCAGTTTGGTGAAGGCTGGATTAATCCTATACTTCCTACTTCCGGCGTTACAATGGGAGTACTGGGATTAGCCGGAATAAGTTGGGATAAATGGTTCAAGTGGATGATTCCGGTTCAAATAATATTTTTTATACTGGCTTTGCTGTTATTAATTCCGCCTTTTTTCTTTAGTTATTAAAATTATGATTCTTTGAAAGAGTATAAAATGATGAGAATAGTGAAAGCAATAATTTTTTTGTTTCTGTGTGCGGGTAGCGTTTTTTCCCAGGTTTATTTTGAAACAGGAAAAATATCCCTTCAGGTTAGTAATTACGGGCGCATAAGAATATATAATCCAAAATTCTCCAGCGTAGAACAAATTAACAGGCTGTCTGCTGTTATTGGTGTAAATACGAATGATGTGTTTGCTTATAATGAAGATGCTGCTACGGTAGATAGCGCTAAAATTGTTCGTTCACCTAAACACAGCGATTTTGAGATTTACAATTCTACGGATAACTCATATCTGAACTTGCCTCCTGCTTTGTTGAATAAAATGAATGTCTACGGCTGGAGTAACGAAGCGTTTTCAATTATAAAACTTACAGTTATAAATAAGGATGCTGTTCTTGGTAATATCAATGCCTTTATAGGATATGAAATTCTTCCCAAGGTAGATGATTTATGGGGAACCGAAACGATTAAGACGTTGAACGAAAAAGAAATAATTTCTATTAGCAGAAGCCCTGCCTCTTCTTTCACAGGAGTTAAAATTTTATCTTCGCCTTTATTTTCTGCAAAGTATTTTAACTGGTATAATGATTACGATCTTGGCCAATCAAGTGATTCAATGTTCTATGCATATTTATCTTCGGGAGTTAAACAGGATTTATTTACTGCCTCGAATGATGGAGCCGTAGGCGTGATTGGTCAGAATGCTGTAAATATTAAACCCGGAGATTCTGCAGTTGTATATTTAGCTCTTGCAGTTGGTGCTGACGAGGCAACAATGCTAAACAACATGGATAAAGCGGAAGCTAAATATTTATCTTTATTTGCCAATGTTCCTGTTGAAATGACTTCTTTTTATGTGAACATTATTGGTAACAAGGTGTTGCTGGATTGGTCGACCGCAACCGAAACAAACAATAACGGTTTTAATGTTGAAAGAAAATTTGAAAATGCAGAATGGATTAATCTTGGTTTTGTAAAAGGAAGCGGTTCAACTGCTGACGTGCACAAATATAGTTTTATCGATGATAAAATTAATTTGCCGGGCAGCTATTTTTATAGAATAGCACAGGTTGATTTCGATGGAACAATTTCATATTCAAAAGAAATAAAAGTAAACATTGCAGGCGAGCCATTAAAATTTGAGCTGCTTCAGAATTATCCAAATCCATTTAATAACTCTACAAGAATTCATTACCAGATCCCAGACAACACAACGGTAACTCTAAAAATATTTGATGCGCTTGGCCGCCAGATTAAAAGCCTTGTAAATGAAAGGCAGGACGCCGGTACATATGAGTTTAATTTTGCTGCTGATGGTCTAAGCAGCGGATTATATTTCTTAGTGCTTCAGACTGATAATAATAAATCAACAATAAAAATGTTTTTACTTAAATGAAATATGGAGGTGCAATGAAAAGAGGATTACAAATTAGTTTGTCTATCATTTTAGTTGTCTTATCCTTTACAACTTTTTCCTTTGCTCAGGCAGAATTTGAAACAGGAAAAATTGGCGCTATCGTAAATATTTATGGTAGAGTAAGAGTTTATTACCCCACTCTTGATACAAGACAGATAGACAGAATCTCTATTGCTTTAAGTAAGGCGCCATCGGAAGTTTTTGATTATAAGAATGATACCAATCCCGAAGACACAGTCGCTTTATTAAAATCTGCTCCAACCGATGGGCTATATGAAATTTATGGCTCCTTCAATAATTCTTATTTTCAGGATTCTGTTGTCTTCCATACAAATCCACCTGATGTTTTGGAAAAATTAAACGTATATGGCTGGGAGAATGAACAGTACCTTATTGCAAAATTTACTATGCTAAACAGGGAAGCCGCTGCATTCGAAGCAATACCCGGATTTGAAATAGTGCCGATGATTGACGGCGCTTATGGAAATGAAGTGCTTAATTGCCTTGCAGATAAGGGCATTGCTGAAATTTATGTTGCCGATGGTACACACGTAGGTTTAAAAATACTTTCAAAAGAACTGACCGGCTTTATGGCTATTGATTATCCAACGGACGACTATTGGCTTGGCGATACTACAATTTATGATTATCTCACTTATACCGGCAAAGATACTGAATTCCAAAGCAGCGGTGATGGTGGTCTTGGTGTAATGACTACTGCTCCGGAAAATCTGGGACTCGGTGATTCATTAGTAATTTATATGGGCATTTCCGTTGGTGCAACAAGAGACGAAATGCTTACGGTAATGACCGCAGCCGAAGCCAAATATGCAAGCGTATTTACATCCGTTGAGCGCAATGAAGGCACTGCACCAAAAGAATATAGCCTTAAACAGAATTATCCGAATCCCTTTAATCCTGGTACAACTATTAAGTGGCAGCAGCCAAAGCAGGGTTTTACTACACTGAAAATATTCAATACTCTTGGTAATGAAGTTGCTACGCTTGTAAACCAGGAGTTAAATGCAGGTAGTTATTCGGTTAATTATGATGCCGGAAGACTTAGCAGCGGAATCTATTTTTACACTTTAACAACCGGCAATTTCTCTTCAACAAAAAAGATGATCCTTGTTAAATAAAAACTTAATCCCGAAGAAACTGACTTCGGGATTCTTTTTTTACTATGGGCAGATATAAAGAAATTAAAGATAAGATACTGTACCACTACCAGGATCTTAGAAAAAACCATAAGAACATTGCCGATTTTTTCATAGAGAATTTCGACCGCGTTCCTTTTCTTACGGTGCAGGATGTATCCAAGGCATCAAAGACAAGCGTTGCGTCTGTTATAAGATTTACTCAGCGCGTTGGCTTTACAGGCTTTAGTGAAATGCAGAATGAAATTGCCCGGACACTTCAAACACACCTGCAGAACAAGGACATTTTCCAGCTTATAAATAATGATAAACTTAAAGAAGATATTCTTACTTCGGTTGCCAACCAGGATATTTCAAATATTAATGAAACAGTTGGAATTAATGACCGCGAAAATTTCCATAAGGCGGTTGAACTTATACTTGCATCTAACAGAGTTTACACAGCAGGACTTGGAATCTCCAGCCTGCTTGCCCAGATTCTTTCATATCAGTTAAACCAGGTTTCGGTGGATTCGCATGCGCTGGTTTATAATTCACTTACTTTTCTTGAACAGCTTTTGTTTCTTACAAAACATGATTTATTAATCGTTTTTTCTTTCCCGCCATATTCAAAGGAAACAATTGATGCGGCAAAATTTGCAGCGGGGAAGGGAATTAGAACAATTGCTATAACAAATAAACAATCCGCGCCGGTAACCTTATGCTCGAATATTCAGCTGATTGTTAAAAGCGAGAACATGCTGTTTACAAATTCATTCGCGGCTATCTCTGTAATTATAAATGCGCTTGCAACCGAATGCGCTTTTAGAAACAGATCTAAAGCCAATAAGATGGTTAAAGAACTAAATAAAATTTCGGAGCTCCAGCAAAATACAATTGATTAAAGCTAGCTTGCATAATAAATAATGCAATGGTTTATCAATGATGTTTTATTCCAAAATTATTTGGGAGAAATTAAAGTGAAGAGACTTTTTCTTTTTGTAATAATGATTCCTTCATTAGCATGGGCGGGAATAACAGGAAAACTTTCCGGCAAGATTACGGATGAGTCAACATCGGACCCGCTTGTTGGCGCAAATATAATTCTTGAGGGTACTTCTCTTGGAGCTACAACCAACGTTGACGGTAATTATGTTATCCTGAATATTCCGCCGGGTACTTATGACGTAAAAGTAAGTTCGATTGGTTATGGTTCAGTTGTAACAAAAGATATTAAAATTGCAGTTGACCAGACGACGATCCTTTCCGTTGCTTTAAAAGAAACAGCGCTGGAGGTTTCTGAAGTTATTGTTACGGCACAGGCGCCTCTTGTTCAAAAAGATTTAACGGGTTCCAAATCAACTGTTAACAGGGATGAGATAGAATCTCTTCCCGTTGCAAGCTTTACTGAACTTTTATCAATGCAGGCAGGAGTTGTTGGAAGCGGTTCCAATCTTCACGTCAGAGGAGGAAGATCAAATGAAGTAGCATATCTTGTTGATGGTATGTATGTACAGGACCCGTTGCTTGGCGGATTGGCAACACAAATTAATAATGACGCCATTCAGGAAATGAGCTTGCTTAGCGGAACATTTAACGCTGAATACGGCAATGCCCTTAGCGGTGTTGTTAATATTGTTACCCGCGAAGGTTCGGAAAAATATTTTGGCAAGATTGAAGTGAGATCAAGCGAGTTTGGAATTAAGAAATATGCTGATCTTCATGAGATAAGGATAAACGGTTCTTTCGGAGGACCACTATTTACTAAAGAACTTAAATTTTTTGTTTCTGGTGAACAGAATAAAAGCGGGAGCTATTTGCCCTGGGGTTACAATAAAGATATTACTCTGCTTGGCAAACTAAGTTTAAGTGCGATTCCTGGGATGAAGTTTACATTATCAACAAGAGGCAGCCTAGGCAGAGAACAGAATTACAGTCATTCTTATAAGTATATTCCAGATTTGTACGCTAAATCTGAAACAAACAGTTTACAAAGTCTTTTTACACTAACACATACACTGGCCAACAATATATTTTACGACCTTCGTTTATCATATTTCAAGCAGGAATATTTCTGGGGGTATGACAGGGATACTTCGAAATATATTCCCGAGACGGACATATTGTATATTGAAACTGTTGAAAACGGAAGAGGCCATTACGACTTTTATTCCTGGGCTAATCCTAACAACCTTACAATCAGTGAAACCGAAACGTATGACGGAAGGTTGGATTTAACATGGCAGCTTGGCTCACTTAACGAAATAAAAGCAGGTATACAATACAAACAACACTGGCTTAAGTTGTATAGTATTTATGGAATCAAGCGCACTTTGAATCTTCAGTACATTGACGACTACTCAACCAATAAACCGTTTGAAGCTTCAGCGTATGTACAGGATAAAATAGAATTCCCTTACCTAGTAATTAATCTCGGGCTGAGGGTTGATTACATGAATGCAAACGTAAGTTTCAGGGAAACACCTCTTGATCAAAATTCAATTGTTAAAGTAAAAGCAAGATCGCAGGTAAGTCCCAGAATCGGAATTGCTCACCCTATATCGGATAGGACTAAACTTCATTTCTCATATGGATATTTTTTCCAGAACCCAAATTACAACAGGCTGTTTGAAAATAAGGAATATAAAATAACTGTACGCGAGCCAATCTTTGGTCAGCCAAGCCTTGATGCTGAAAGAACTGTTTCCTACGAGGTCGGCATTACCCATCAGTTTACAGACAGAATTGCAATGAGTCTTGTTGCCCACTACAGAGATATTACAGGGCTTATCGGAACAAGATATTATTTCCCATATACTGATGGAAGATATATTGGTTACACACTATATGTGAATGAAGATTATGCTAACTCAAAAGGATTTGAGTTGAATGTGGATATCCGTCCCGATAAATATTTTTCAGGCGGATTAACATACACTTATTCTGTTGCCAAAGGAAGCGCTTCATCAGAAACAGAACAATACCCCGGCACACAGGAATCAACATTGTTGTACTATCTTGATTTTGACAAAACACATGTATTTAATGCATCCGCATCATTTACAATTCCGGAAGATGAAGGTCCAATTGTTTTTGACAAGCCGATATTTGAAAACATGGACATCAGTGTAATTCTGAGAGCTGCATCCGGCTATCCATATACACCATCGGGAAGAGATGTTGGTTTTGTTGTTAAGAATTCTTTAAGGATGCCAGGCACATATACAATTGATCTTGAAGTTGGAAAGGAATTTACTTTACCCGGCGATATTAAACTCAGGGCATTTGCAGAGGTTCTTAATTTAACTGACCACCGGAATATCTTATATGTTTATACAGATACAGGCGACCCGGATTATACATTGGTCGGACTAAATTCAACTGAATATCAGCGCGATCCATCTAACTATGGACCGCCAAGATCTATCAGATTAGGTTTAGGTTTAAGATTCTAAAAGTTTTTATATAAAAATTACCTAGAAATGAGAATCATGAATTCAATTTTAATTTCTTTAAGCAAGTAAATATCTACGAGATAAGAGATGAAAAAAAATTGGTTGTTAATCCTTACTTTACTTTTTATAGCGGGTTATATTTTTCCCCAGTCACGCTCAAAGAAAGATTTTAAAGAGAAAGAACAGGAGTCAATTAATAAAACCGCAAGCATTGAAGACAGAGCGGGCGGAACTCATAATGCAAGTAACATAGGTTTGTTTTTTGAGAACAGAGGAAAACTTTATCCCCGCAGAATTTCACAGGGACCTTCAGGAGAGTATCCAATAAACAGCGGGCAGCATTATTTATACAGAGTAAATCCAATGGTCGGAATTCCCGGAAACGTCATTCAGGGACGCTTTACAACAAACGAAGAATGGGAAGCAGTCTTTGGGTATAATAAAAGAGAACTTGCTAAAATTGCATTCAGTGATAATCCCGCTACCTGGCCCTCAACAGGCTGGCCAATAAAGGACAAAGATGGTAACCCTGTTTTTAAATCAGACCAGGACAGCTATTGTGTTTATAGTGATACTAATAATTCGCGACAGGTATTGGGAATACAGATTGCACAAACCGGTTATGCGTACGGAGTTACATTTGCGAAGAACCTGATATTCTTCAAGTTTGAGATTATAAATAAAGGGAATAAAAATTTTGACAGCGTCTACTTTAATTTATACAGCGATATAGATATTGGCGATGCGAGCGGTGGCGCACCGGAATATGGAGACGATAAACTTGGGTTCGACCTTGATAGAAATTTTGTCTACTTCTATGATGATGGAGTAACTACTGAATGGCCTAGCGGTAAAACAGGATATTTCGGAGTGGCACTATTAAAAACACCTGAAATAAACGGGAATGAATTAGGCCTTACAGATTTGCATTATAATCTTTATGATGATGATACGGATATCGATTCGATTCAGTATGGAATTATGGCGAGCACACCGGGTTTAATAAAATCAAGTTTTGGCCCAAAGTTTTTCCATCCCGGTACATCAGGTAATTCTCACATTGATGATCCAAATTCCATTCCCGCAGCAGGAATGGACCTTGTTGCAAACATTGCTTCCGGCCCTTACAATTTAAACGTCGGAGATACACTGGAATTCATCACCATAGTTGTTGCAGGTGAGGATTTTAATGAAATTAGTGAGTACGTCGATAATGCATATAAAATCATGGATTTTGATTTTGAGATAAGTAAACCTCCCACAACACCAACATTAACGGGCTTTGCAGGGGATGGGAAAGCAACTCTTTATTGGGATGATAAAGCAGAAGCATCCATTGATAAGTTTACAGGACTGAATGATTTTGAAGGTTATCGCCTGTACAGAAGCCAGGATAAGGGAGTAAACTGGGAATTGCTTAAGGATTACGATCTTATTAACAACATTGGTTTTGATGTTGGGCTTCAATATAGTTACACCGATACAACTGTAAATAATGGATTTGAATACTGGTATTCTCTTACTGCTTATGACAGGGGAGATTCCTCCGTTGCAAGCCTTGAGTCTGCAAAAGGAAGTTCAACTGACGCTGTAAATATTGCTGCGGTTATTCCTGTCTCTGCTGCAATTGGTAGGACGCCTGTATCGGCAGGGGAAACCGAACAGGCAGGCAAAGGAGTTTCCAATTACATCCTTGAAATTCAACCGGTTGATAATGATTCCCTTGCAGACAGGGAATACAAAGTTGGTTTTAATTATACTGTACGGCAGGAAAAAGGAGCCAAGAAAATTACCGCTATAGTTAATGTGCTGGATTCCTCTAAAACTTTCATCAACTCATACGGGATTGAGTTCGTAACGAAGAATACTTTTCACTTAATGGATTATGCGACGGATCAGCCAATCGGCAATGATCCGAAATCTTACAGGCGAGGTTCAACGTATACAATTTTGTCCGGCCCGGGCAGCAAGAAATATCTTGAAGTTAAACTTAACGGTCCCGCTGCAAATGCCTCTGCAGATTCGCTTCCTAAATCAGGCGATGTAATTAAAATTTCTTTTTCGATATATGCAACAAGGAATAATATTGACACAGTTATTTATCCTAAACCGGTTGAGTTGAATAAATCATATTCAACAAGCGATGGGGTAATATTTAAAATTGTTGCTCCTGATGTGGTAAAAAGTATTTCAAGGGTTGGCGGAACCGATAATTTTGAAATTACTTTTTCTGTAGTTGATTCTACTTTACTGAAAGATGATACTTATTTGATTTCGGTTAATTCCAATGGTGTTGATAATAACGGGAAAAAATATATCACGCTGTTGGTGAAGAACTTAAAACAAGAAACTGTTTTAACAACGGGCAACTTGTATCCGGACAGTGCTTTTGCGTTTAATGGATTAGAAGGAACAGTTAATTTTCCGGCAGGCACAGCACCTTCACCGGGAAATATATTTTCAGTGGAAAGTATAATTCCAAAATATATTACAATGAATGATGTTTTCGGTTTTAAGATTCTCGGCTCATCAATCAATAAACAAACTGTTGCGCAGAATATTTCAAATGTTAAGGTTGTTCCTAATCCTTATGTTGTTTCTTCTTTATACGAACCTGAATATGGTGAGCTTAGAAAAGAACCGCTGCGCCAGCTTCAGTTTATTAATCTTCCGAATGAGTGTACAATTCACATCTTTACTATTGATGCAGACAAGATAAAAACTATTTATCATAATTCAACTAATGGAACAGAACCATGGGATTTGCGTACCGAAGGCGGAAGAGAAATTGCTCCGGGAATTTATATCTATTTAGTTAAGACAAAAGAAACAGAATATCTTAGCCGTTTTGCAGTAATAAAATAAAAAAAGAATTTCACGAAGAATCACGAAGAAACACGAAGGTAAGAAGGAGCGTTTATGGAGTTTGAAATGTTATCCAATAAAATAATTGGTTGTGCTATCGAAGTTCATAAGATCCTGGGACCCGGTTTGCTGGAATCAGCTTATAGAGATTGTTTGTGTTATGAATTAAAAGAAAAAGGATTGGAGTTTATAACCGAAAAGCCCGTTCCAATCATTTATAAAGGAATTAAGCTTGATTGTGGTTATAGAATAGATATACTTGTTGAGAATGAAATAATCATTGAGTTAAAATCAATAGAAGGAATTTTACCGGTACACGAAGCGCAGATATTAACGTATCTGAAATTTGCCGGAAAGAAAGTTGGTTTACTTATCAACTTTAATGTAACTATGCTTAAACATGGACTTCGAAGATTTGTTCTTTAATCTCCGTGTAACTTCGTGAATTCTTCGTGTCCCTTCGTGTAACCGGAAAATTCGGGCATTAGAAAAAGTCCTTATGTAAGTGTTTTCTGTAAGGAGAAACAGATGAAAAAATTTTTAGCCGTTTTTTTTCTAATTAACATATCTCTCTTTGCGCAGAATCCAAACCTCGGAACGTCCGGTGCACAATTCCTGCAGATTCCTGTTGGAGCAAAAGCAGCGTCACTTGGCGGTGCGTATGTTGGCTTAACCGGTGATGCTTCATCTGTGTTCTGGAATCCTGCCGGCATAACTAAAATCCGGAATAACGCCGCACATTTTTCCTATATGCGCTGGTTTAATATGTTCGACTTCAACGCTATTTCAATAGTAAGAAATTTTGAAGGAGTTGGAACATTAGGCGCGAGCATTGTGGTTTTTGGTATGGATAAAATGGAAATAACAGACGAATATAATCCAGAAGGAACCGGCCAATACTTTGATGCGCAGGATATGGCAATTGGATTAACATACGCAAGAAATTTAACTGACAGGTTTTCTGTTGGTATAACAGCTAAATATATTTACCAGAGAATATGGAATGAAACAGCCGATGGTCTTGCCTTTGATGTTGGAACACAATATCGCCTTGATTTCCAGAACCTTACAATTGCAATGAGCATGAGTAACTTTGGTCCGGAGATGCAGTTTGACGGTGAGGACCTGAATATTACTTATGATAAAAGTTCAACGCTTCCTTTAAACAGGTTAACTCCCGCAAAACTTATAACGGATACATATCCTTTACCATTAAATTTTCAGGTTGGTATTGGTATAGATATTTTGAATGCGGATTTTATAAAAGCCCGCGCCGGCATAGATGCGGTTCATCCTAACGATAATAAAGAAAGAGTGCATATCGGAGCTGAAATTTCTTTCTTTGACAGGATAAGCCTTCGCGGGGGCTACAAATATAATTATGATGACGAGGACTTTACATTCGGCGCCGGGGCAAACCTTCCTTTTGCCGGAACAGTAATTACATTTGATTACGCTTATGCGTTGTATGATCTTCTGCCCAACATTCAAAGAATTTCTATTGGTATGGAGTTTTAATTTTTTTTGGGTGAATAGCCGGACGAAATCTCTTACTCCTTTTCGTCCGGCTTTTTTATTGCCCCCGCTTGTAAACTCTTGCACAAAACATTTCTTTTAAAAATCAGTCTAAAGCAAAAATTGGTTATCTTTGATTCAACAATAGTTAAATGAAATGATTCAGATTAAAAACATTACAAAAAAATTTCCGTCTGTTACGGCGTTAGATAACATTTCTCTTAAGATAAAGGAAAAAGATTTTTTTGGTTTGCTTGGTCCAAACGGAGCAGGCAAATCAACACTGATGAATTTGCTTGTGGGTTATCTGATACCTGAAGAAGGGGAAATATTAATTGATAACCTTAAAATATCCGGTGAAAGCCTGAGCATTAAAAATAAAATTGGATTAGTGCCGCAGTCGCTTGCTCTTTATGATGATCTTTCAGCGCTTGAAAACCTGGAGATATTTGGAAGCCTGTTTGATATTGCCGGGAAACAATTGAAAGAAAGTATAGACGAGAAACTTAACTCGGTTGAACTATATGAACGTAGAAAAGACAAAGTAAAAACTTTTAGCGGTGGAATGAAGCGGAGATTAAACTTAATTGCAGGATTGCTGCATGATCCGCTTGTATTACTTTGCGATGAACCGACTGTTGGCGTTGATCCACAATCCCGCAATGCAATTTTTGATTTCCTCATGAAGCTTAACGAAGAAGGAAAAACGATTGTCTACACTACTCACTATATGGAAGAAGCAGAACGGCTGTGTAACAGGATTGCAATTATTGATATGGGAAAAATTATAGCCGAAGGGACGGTTCAGGAACTGATTCACCATCTTCCCTATGAACAGACGATATTAATAAATAAAAACCAAACCACGCTTCATCATACAGAAAAATTTAAAAGTTACGGGATACTTATAGATGAACAAGATCATTTTGAATTAAAGCCTGCGGAGGGATTTACTCTTTCTTCATTCTTTAAGATGATAGAAACGGAAGGAATCACGAATCAATCAATAGGAATTAAGAGACCTTCACTTGAAGCGCTGTTCTTACATTTAACAGGAAGGAGGTTAAGAGATTGAAAACAATTTATAATTTATTTAAAAAAGAGTACCGGTTGTTCTGGAATGATAAAGTATCTGTAAGTTTAACTTTCATAGTACCTGTTTTTCTTATTTTTATTTTTGGCTCAATCTTTAAAGGTGGTTCTAATCCAACAGGTATTCACCTGGCATTTGTAAATAACAGTAGCGCACCAATTGCAAAAAAGTTGGAAAAGACTTTAGACACAATGAAAACTTTTATCCTTATTAAATACTTTACCAATGACGAAGGCAAAAAAGTTAAGTTCGATACGAATACTGTTAAAGATTATGTTCGTAAAGGCAGCGTTTCTTCTGCCCTTGTAATTCCCGAAGATGCTTATACCGATACTTCTTTTAGTGTTAAGTTAAAATTTTATTATGATCCTAAGAACGATATGGAAATGCAGCTTGTGCAGGGAATGCTTCAGAAAACAGTAATGGAGCAGATACCCACTGTTTTAAATAAAAGCATGCAGCAGCAGGCTAAAAAATTCCTGGGGAACGATAGCGGAAAGGCTTTTAATTTTGATATGGCAAGAGTGATAAGTAAATATTTTCCAGTAAGTGTTGATGAAATTCTAAACCAGAGTTTAAATGATTCATCGGTTATAAATGATTCTTCCCGCGGAGCCGGGGATTTCTTCTCTAATATTTTACAGTTTGATAAGCAGCAATTGGTAGGTAAAGAAATAGCTAATCCTTATGCAACACGTGCAGTTGGGGGTTGGGCAATGATGTTTCTGCTTTTTGCGATCAGTGGTTCCGCTACATCTTTGTTTGATGAAAAGAAGAGCGGGGTTGTGCTAAGAATTCTTGCATCGCCGGTTTCGCGTACGCAGATACTTTGGAGCAAGTACCTTTACAATATTTCTCTTGGTATAATTCAGTTGTTTGTTTTATTCTTAGCCGGAATGATTTTATACAACATCGATATTTTTTCCAACTTTGTAAATCTGCTTCTCATTGTTATAGCCGGCTCAATGGCTTGTACGTCTTTTGGGATGATGCTGGCTGCATTTACAAAAACCGCTGCACAGGCAAACGGATGGGGTACCTTCTTAATTCTTGCTATGAGTGCTATTGGCGGAGCATGGTTCCCAACTTTTTTAATGCCTGCAGTTATTCAGTTCATAGGCAAACTAACTTTTGTTTACTGGACAATTGATGGTTTCCTGCAGGTACTTTGGCGTGGCGTTGGATTAATTGATATACTTCCGAATCTTGGTATTCTGCTGGGAATTGCCGCGCTGCTAAGCATTGTAAGTTTTATTCAATTTAAAAAGGGACATGTGTTTTAAACACAGTCCCTTAACATTTCAATTCTGCAGCAGAATTAAATTCCTTCGGGAGCATTCAGTTCTTGTTTCATTTTATTTATAGTGAGCCAAAAACTTTTCTTCCCGCGTTCCCAATCTTTATAAGTGAAGTAAAAACCCGCAATACAAATACTTATATAAAATAAAGTAAATAAGATGAACATTGTTAATTTTGAGTCGATTGAAAATATTGCTTGTAAATAAGGTACAACAAACATCATTGCCGCCAAGTATAAAGCAAGGAGACCAACTGTAGAAATTATCCAGCTTTCCATACCGTAAAACTGGTATCGCTTTTCAGCTTTATCTAAAAATATTTTTATTGGTTCATCATAAACAATTTTCTTAAGCTGGTTTATTTTTTTGAATGATAGAAATACGATCAGCCAGAAAAATAATGACAAAACACCGCGGAAATTTCCGGTACCTGAAGAATCAATTGGAATAGTAGTAAGTACAGAAATTAAAAAAGCAATTCCAAATATTACGGCAGCTATAATATAAAAGACCATGGATGTTTTAATTTTTTTCCTCTCATTTGCATCCTCATTCTTTAGCTTTTCAATAAAGTTATCTATCATTTCTTCTTTCTCCTTTGAAATTATTAAATAGTCTTCCGGCGCTTTAAATTGTTTTGCTTTTTCTTTTAAATCATTCAAGTCCATCTTCATCATTCTCCATCAAAATTTTTAATTCTTTTTTCACCCGGTGAATTTTAACGCGAACATTAATTTCAGAGATACCAAGTACTTCAGACATCTCCCTTGTGCTGGCATCTTCAAGGTATAAAGAGATTAATGTTCTGTCAACAAAAGACAATTTATTAATGCATTTGTAAAGTTTGCTTATTTCTTTTTCCTTGTCTGTTAGTTCTTCTGCCGGGAATTCTTCAATTAAATTGTTACCTGATTTATTCTCGGTCTGAAAAATATTCTCTCTTCTCTTTTCGGATTGTAAATGAGCAAGCGATGTGTTTACGGTTATACGATAAATCCATGTACTTATCTGAGCTCTTCCGTCAAACTTATCCAAACCCTTCCAAATATTTATCAGCGTATTCTGAAAAACATCTTTTCGCTCATCTTTGTCTTTTATATAACAACAACAGATTCTGAAAATCCTGTCCTGGTTGTCTTTTATTATTTGTTTATATCTTACTTCTTTTTCCATAATAAATATCTTTTACAACTTTTAGATAATACCAATCTGAAATTGTTACAGGGAAAATATAATTTTTTGTTTTAGATGAAAAGAGAATAACATCATTGAATTTTGATTTTAATTAAGCCTGGTAAAATTCTTCATTCAGATTATAGAAGCATGATGTGTGAAGTAAAGCTATTCAGGAACAATATTAGTTGCCTGTCTGTTGTAATATTGAAAGGAGCAGATAATGAGAATTCTTTTAATGTTGTTTATGGGAGTAATGTCATTAAACGTGGTTGCGAAAATTCATACTGAATTAATTGATTACAAAGACGGCAACGTAACTCTTCAGGGTTATCTTGCCTTCGATGAATCAATTAAAGAAAAACGACCCGGTATTATAGTTGTCCATGAGTGGTACGGTCTAAATGATTATGCAAAGAGGAGAACGGAGCAATTAGCAGAGCTTGGCTATATTGCTTTTGCGGCAGATATTTATGGTAAGGGAATTTTGGCAAAATCTCCCGAAGAAGCAGGCAAACTTGCATCGGAATTTTATAAAAATCGTTCTAAATTTCGCAGCAGGGTAAATGCTGCTCTAGATGTGTTAAGAGGGAACACACATGTTGATGAACAGAATATTGCAGCAATAGGGTATTGCTTTGGTGGCAGCGGTGTTCTTGAACTTGCAAGAAGCGGTGCGGAGATAAAAGGCGTGGTTTCATTTCATGGAAACCTTTCAACGGAAAACACGGAAGATGCTAAAAACATTAAGTGCAAGGTTTTAATTTTAAGTGGTGCGGATGATCCGAACGTTCCACCCGAACAGATAGCTGGATTTGAAAAAGAAATGAATAATGCAAAAGTGGACTGGCAGATGAATATTTACAGCTATGCATTACATGGCTTTACGAATCCGGCAAATAAGCAGAGTACGAGTAGGTCTGTTGGATATAATGAAAAGGCTGATAAGCGTTCGTGGGAAGCGATGAAAATTTTCTTTGATGAAATATTTAAGTAACTGTGAAGTAAAAAGAGAGACGCCCGCCAGGACGTCTCTGCAATTTCTATTTTACGTAAACCCGATAACCCCAGGGTTCCAAACTAAAATCATGTTTTGCTTTAACAGTAAGCTTTTCTGTGGTAAATAAATCTTTGTATTTACCTTTCATCTCATCGCCGGATAACGTTACATCCTGGCTTTTATCGGAAAAATTAATTATTACCAAAACTTTATCTTCTTCTTTTTCTCTTATAAAAGCATAAACGGCTTTATCGTTTGTAGATGGAATCCTTATTGCTTCACCACCGTCATCTCCGTTTAGCAATGCTTTGTTTTTTAGTTTCAGATTGAATAGAGCGGAATAAAAATCTTCATATTTGCTGTCGACCCACTCTATAGGATCTTTCTCAAAAAAGTTTAACCGTTTGTTTAAACCAATTTCCTGACCGTTATACATTAAAGGCATTCCTTTGGCGGTTGCAGTTAAAACAGCGCAGGCTTCGACTGCAGACCCTAATCTTTCAAACTCAGTTCCATTCCATGAGTTTTCGTCATGGTTTGTAATGAAGTACATTCTGTATGCGTCTACAGGATAATCGGTTTCATCTTTTATAAAGTATGCACCAAGGTCATTCGCATTCTTTTTTCCCTTGGCTATTTCATTTAAAAGATGATATAGATTCCATCCATAAGTCATATCAAAAGCAGAATGCATTTCCGGTTTTTCTTCTTCTGCAAGCATAAAGACAGGTTTTATTTTTGAGATTTCACTGTAAGCATAATTCCAGAATTCAATTGGGAGCATACCCGCAACGTCGCATCGGTAACCATCAATATCAAATTCTTTAATCCAGTAAGCGAGGGCATCTGTCATGTATTTCCACAGTTCTTTGTTTTCATAATTTAAATCGATAACATCGGACCAGTCTTTAACCGGCGGCATGAAATTTCCAAGAGAATCTTTCATATAAAAATCCGGGTGAGTTTTTGTTAAAACATTATCCCACGAAGTATGGTTTGCAACCCAGTCGATAATAATTTTCATATCATAGCTGTGGACTTTCTTTACAAGTGATTGAAAATCTTCTTTTGTTCCGAATTCAGGATTGACATCAAGATAATCTTTAACTGAATAATAACTTCCCAATGTTCCCTTTCTTTTTACTTCACCGATTGGATTTATCGGCATCAGCCAGATAATTCCAACACCAAGCTGTTTTAATCTCTCCAAATCCTTTTCAACAGCTTTAAATGTTCCTTCTTTAGAATATTGCCTGACGTTAACCTCATAAATAGTTTGATTACGGCTCCAGGGCGTATGGTTAACGCTTTTAACCTGTGCAGAAATTATTTGAGTGGCAATAAAAATAAATAGCAAACAAAATGAGATGATTTTGTTTTTGTTCAATCGTTCCTCCTGTTAAATAATAAATTCTGATTAAAATTATAGAAAAATTGTAAAATTCGCAGTTGAATTTTTAATTAGAGCAGCAAGAGATTGCCGGGTATATTCTAAAATTTATGGCAGAAATTTTTCAAAAATAATATTATCGCAGATTCTTCCGGCCTCCGTCATTTCCTCTTTGGACTTTGCTGTGTAACCAATAATCGGTTTGTTCTTTTTCCAGAGTATTTTTTTCGGAAGATGCCGGATATTGACCGCAAGAAAATCGACCGGAATAAAAGAGGTATAGAGAATAGCACGGTAAACAGACCTTGAAAGCATTCCCCTTGTAATTTCCGGCGCATTCAATTTAAACCACAAAACAGTAAGCGGATTAAAGGATTCAATTGCATATAATCTATTGTAATTTCTTAAAACTTTTAAAAGAGTTTCCTCAAATATGCCGGGTAGTAACCTGCTTTTCAGTTCAATAATTAAGGGTACCTTACCGGCAACAAGCTCAAGCATCTCTTCAAACAAAGGAATTTTTTCCTCAGTACCCAGCAATCTTAATGACGAAAGATTTTGTTTGTTCATTTTATGAATATGACCTTTCGCGCCCGTCATTCTGTATAAATTATTGTCATGAAAAACGGCGATGTTATTATCTTTCATCAATCTTAAATCAAGTTCGATGGGGTATCCTTTCTCAATAGATTTTTGGAATGCGGCCAAAGAATTTTCCGGAATGGTTTTGTTGTCATACAAACCACGGTGGGCAATTGGTATTTGCAAAAACTTTTCCAGATTAATATTCCCTTTATATGAATGAAAGGTATTGCAATTTGCTTTAAAACAAAACACGCCGATACGAGATCGGCGTGTTCAGGTTCAATATGTTTATTTTACTTTTCCGGAAAAGAATAAGATTCTGGAAATAGCGATTTGAGTTATCTTCCTAAGGTTGTTCCTTCGGCTCTCAAATCTTTAACAGCCTGCTTAACTCTTTCCTTCATCGATTCTTCAGATTTCTTTAAATAAGTACGAGGATCATATAATTTTTTGTTTCCAACTTCGCCTTCAACCTTCAGAACGCCGTCATAATTTTTAAGCATATGATCTACAAGTGGACGTGTGAATGCATACTGTGTATCGGTGTCAACATTCATTTTAATAACGCCGTATTCAAGAGTTTCTCTAATTTCAGATAATGCTGAACCGCTTCCACCGTGGAATACTAAATAGAAAGATGCTTCCGGACCATATTTGGCAACTACAGCATCCTGCCCATGTTTAAGAATATCAGGACGAAGTTTGACGTTACCAGGTTTATACACACCGTGTACATTTCCGAATGTTGCTGCAAACATAAATCTTGCATCCTTAACTGAAGATAACCTTTTGTGCACTTCGACCATATCTTCAGGAGTTGTATAAAGTTTTTCTTTTGGAGCTCCTTCGTTATTAACGCCGTCTTCTTCACCACCAACAACGCCCGCTTCAACTTCTAAGATGATTCCAAGTTCATTGCACATCTTTAATAATTCAACTGCTTTATCCATGTTATCTTTTAAAGGAAGTTCACTTCCGTCAAACATATGAGAGTTGAAAAGTGGTTTAAGTCCGGCTTTAACTCTTTTTCTTGATTCTTCGATAAGAGGCATAAGGAATGGTTCAACTTTTTTTGCGGGGCAATGGTCTGTATGCAAAGCAACATTAATATCATACTTTTCGGCTACAAGGTGAACATGGTTAGCAATTGAAATAGCGCCGAGAGCGGCATCCTTGAGCATTGTTCCGGAGGCAAATTCACCGCCGCCGGTAGAAACCTGAATAATTCCGTCGCATTTCAATTCGGCAAAAGCTTCCAAACAAGCGTTTGCGCTGATTTCAGAAGTAACATTAATAGCGGGATAAGCAAATTTATTTTTCTTTGCGTTATCCAGCATCTGGCAATATTTCTTATAATCTACTACTGGCATTTTTTCTCTCGATTTGTTAAAAATTTCCCGACAAACTTAACGATATTAAAAAAGATATTCAATTTGAAGCCTGTCCTAATCTGTATTATAAGCCGTAAAAGTGGATATATTAATAAAGATTTTTTGATAAGATTGTTTTGAAAATTGCTTTTAGGCAAAGAAAGCCTGTCGTTTTTAATAAAGATATGTAAAGGCACTTTTTGGTTAATTAATGAATAAATGATATATTTACTAACCAATTTTGAAAGAAATAGGGATTGGCGGGCGCGTAGCTCAGGGGTAGAGCATCTGCCTTTTAAGCAGAGGGTCGGTGGTTCGAGCCCACCCGCGCTCACAAAAATTAGGCGAAAATAAAACGTTTTCGCCTGTTTTGTTTTAAAAGCTGATAACTAAAAAACCAGCCGGATGAATCGTACCTTAAAGAATAAACGCACAACATCTATTCTTGCTAACAAAAGGACTTTAATGCCTTTCTCTGATTAAACACAACTTAATAATTATTTGCCTGGTAACTAAATTAATCTTGTTTGAAATTATCATTCAGCAATAATTACCTCTATCCCGTTGTTTGTTAGATTTTTGTATTCATCAAGAGGAATGTTGGAATCCGTTACAATTGTTTTTATTACCTTTATCGGAGCGATGTATGCAAAACTCTTACGTAAAAATTTACTGGAATCAGTAACAACAATTACCTCTTTGGATATCTCTATCATAAGTTTGTTTAGCTGTGCTTCTTCTACTGTAGGAGTTGAAATTCCATATTGCGAATCAATACTATCCACACCCATAATAAATTTATCACAGTAAAAATTTCTTATGTTGGCTTCGGCCAAAGGTCCTATCATCGAAAGAGAAGAACGTCTTAGTATTCCTCCCAGCATTATTACATTTATCTGTGGGCAATTAATTAATTGACTTGCAAGGTTTAACGCGTTGGTTATAATGGTTAGATTTTTTATGTGCGAAAGATGTTTTGTTATTTCTAAAGTCGTTGTCCCTGAATCTAAAATAATAGTATCGTCGTCTTTAATTAGTTCGGCAGTTCTTTTTCCGATTTTTTGTTTTTCCAGTAAGTGTCGTTTTGCTTTTTCGCTAAGGTGGAAATCAATGTTTACTCTCTGACTTTTAATTCCCCCTCCTCTTGTGCGGACTAATATCCCCTTATTCTCAAGCTGTGCTAAATCATTCCTGATGGTGACCTGACTTACGTGAAAAACTTTACTCAGATCTGCAACTTTAATTTGTCCTTTTTCCTCAAGGAGATCTATTATTTTTACTCTTCTTTCAAGAGTTATTTCTTTATCATCAATATTCATTGTATCTCCAATCTTATGTTGAGAACGTTATAAAAGCTTTCTTTCAATTACATAATGATAAGAAAACAAAAGTAAAAGTATAGAAATTTTATTTTTCAATCAAATTTATTTTGTTTTATTTAGTTAAATGCCAAAAGAAAGACTTGCGAAAACTTTCGTAAAGATAATTATAGAAAGAAAAAGAAATTACTTGACAATAAAACGAAAGCGTATTATTTTTCGAACTGAAACCGACAAGGTTCTTTTTAAATCGGTTCTTCATAAAGCAGAAGCAGTATTTAATTATGAATTTAATTCAGCATAAAGCGGGAGGAATAATGAGTAGAGATTGGAGATTATTTCTCTTTAGTTCATTACTCAATTTTATTTTTGTCTTTCTGTGTACCTCAATTTTTCTTTATGGAAAGGACAGCGAAAAAATTACGGGTACTGTTAAAGATGCGAAAACCGGCGAGAAATTGTTTGGGGCTAATATTGTGCTTGTGGGAACGGGCATGGGTAATTCAACAAATATTGATGGTTCATATTTAATCTCGGATATTCCTGTCGGAACGTACATTATACGGGTTACGTATATCGGTTACAAGTCTCAGAGTTTGAATATAACAGTAAAAGAAAATGAAAAGATAGTCCAGAATTTTAATTTAGAGTCGGTTGGAATTGAAGGAAGTGAAGTAATAGTAACAGCACAGGCAAGTGGTCAGTCGCAGGCAATAAATCAACAATTGTCATCGAACCAGATTATCAACGTGGTTTCTGCTGCAAAGATACAGGAACTTCCGGATGCAAATGCGGCAGAGTCAGTTGGTAGGCTGCCGGGAATATCTGTTCTTAGAAGTGGTGGCGAAGGGAATGCAGTTGTAATCCGTGGTCTACAACCCAAATACAATAAGATACTTATTGATGGAGTACAAATGTCCTCTTCTAATCCACAAGACAGAGGTTCTGATCTAAGCACTATATCTTCAAATATGTTAGAAGGGATTCAGGTTTCAAAATCCATGACTGCCGATATGGACGCAGATGTTATTGGAGGTACAGTAAACTTCAATTTGAAAGAGGCAAAAGCAAACACGGGGTATATTCCGCTTTTTAATTTCCTTGTACAGGGAAGCTATAACAACCTGTCAAATGTTTATAACAAATTTAATAATTACAAATATGTAATAAGCATTGAAAACAGGTATCTGGATAATCTATTTGGAATTTTTGCACAGGTTGATATTGAACGTAAAAATCTTACATCAAATGAATTGGGGGCAGCATATACGCATGCTGGTGTAAGTATTGAAGACTATTATACAACTTCATTGGGGCTCTATTATATTCCCAGGGATAGGCAAAGATATAATGGCGCTCTGGTGCTTGATTATAAATTACCAGAGGGAAAGCTGAAGCTATCAAATTTCTTTAGTTCCGGAACAACAAAGAGTACATCCAGATATGAAAATTTAGATGTTCTTAACAATCAGCATCTCTTTCAATTATCAAATTCAAAAAGCACGTTGAATATTATAACAAATGCTTTTGGGTTTGAACAGCAGCTCCCATTATTCTTTATGGATGTAAAATTCTCTCATACATATTCTGAAGTAAAAAATCCAAATGACTGGACTGTTAACTTTCTTCAAACCGATGCGGGATTCGGGCAGTTTAATAATGTTGCAGATGTTAACCCCGAAGATATTCCGAAAGCCGCAAATAATAATTTTGAACAGGCAATAATTAATGGAATTGTCACCGGTAAAAGTTTTTCAAAAGAGCAAGCAGTAACAGCATCACTTGATCTGAAAACCAATCTTAATTTTTCTAATTACATAAACGCCGAGATAAAATTCGGTGGAAAATTCCGGTACCAATCAAGGTTATTTGAAAATGATTTGTTCAACGGCGGCGGCCTGCAGTTTGGTGATGCACAATATGTGAACGATTTGATAATTAATTACTTTAACTTACCTGTCCCAAGGTATCATATCTCGCTGCCGTATTTTTCCGATCCTAACTTTAGCTATGGAAAATTCCTGGACGGCAAATATAATATGGTTGGACCATTAGACTACGGTAAACTTTCTTCATTGATTGATTTGATGAAAGCCCACACACAGGATATAGCCGCTAAACCGGGAGCAGCACAGGCTTACGGCCATAATGACTTTGAATCAACTTCAAATAATCATTCCGGCATCGAAAGACAATCTGCTTTTTATGTAATGTCTGTAATTAACTTTGGTTCTGAGATTACGTTTATACCGGGAGTCAGATACCAGAATCTTCAAACTTCTTATAAAGGAGTGCGAGGAATTCAGAACAGGTTATCTTACTTAACGTATGTTAATTACGATACGACCGTAACACAAAATCATGGCTTCTGGTTGCCGAACTTCTCTTTAAGAATAAAACCTTTTTCCTGGTTTGATATTCGTTTGTCATATACAAAGTCTTTGTCTTATCCGGATTTTATTGCAATCATACCGAGAATTGATGTAAGCGCAAGTAACGGAATTTCATGGAATAATTTTAAGCTGTTACCACAAAGATCAACAAACTATGATATTTATTTATCCTTTTATGAAAACACAATTGGATTGTTTACTATCGGGGGATTCCTGAAACAAATAAATGATTTAATTTATAACTGGCAGTTCTATAAATCTGGAATGAATGCATTGCCATATTTTCCTCCCGGACTTATAACTTCATCTACAAAGCCTTCAGGAGTTTATGCTATAAATACTTATGTAAATAATTCCAAACGTGTTGATGATTATGGAATGGAACTGGATTGGCAAACCCACTTCTGGTATCTGCCGGGACCTTTATCAGGATTAGTATTCAATATTAACTACACACATATTTTTTCTAAAGCTGAATACCCATATACAAATATTAAAATAGTTGGCAGGAAAACAGTTTATGTTGATACAACTTTTACCGACAGATTTTTAGATCAGCCTGACGATATTGTCAACTTTTCTCTTGGATTTGATTATAAAGATTTTTCAATTCGTGTCTCAATGCTTTACCAGACAGATGTTTTTACTGGAGTAAATTTCTGGCCGCAGCTAAGATCTCATACATCATCATATAAACGATGGGATTTAAGTACAAAACAAAAACTGCCGTGGTTCGGAATCCAGATTTTCGGTAATCTCAATAATATTAACGGAGCAAGTGATGTTAGTGTAATTCAGGGTGGCGGTGGAGTTCCTCTTTCTGAACAACAATATGGATTGACTGCTGATGTAGGGATTAAAGTTGAATTGTAATCTTATCAAATCAATTCCTTTAAGACATATAAAATATTGTTCTTGAATTTTATGACTGAAACTTTCTTAACAGATATATCAAGAAATAAAACGGAGGAGACGACTTATGAAAAAGCTTTTCTTTGCAATTATTATTGCTATTGCGGTTTACTTTTTTTCATCCGGGGAGGTTCATGCTGCTGTTAACGATACGCTTACTATCCATGCGTTAGATGGCAATCTTGAACAGATAATTAATGGTGATACTACCAATACAGGTATGCAGGCTCATAAGGCATATAAGCTTGTTTCTTTGGACACAACTTATGTCTTTCAGGGTCCGGTGTCGGTTAAATCTGATTTTACAATTGTCGGAGTTTTAGGTGCCGATGGCAGGCCTCCTTGTATCCAGCCAATGACACTTCCTGATGGGTCACTTCCTATCCGAATGTTTTCATTAAACGGAGCCAATACAAAAGCAGTCTTTAAGAATCTTTATCTTACAGGTCGGTCAACAGATAATACAATTGCCAGCGGAATCGATTTTGATAATGGTGCGGGTTCTATTATTCAGGTCGCGGCAGAAGGAATAAGACTTACAGTTGATAATGTTGTATTTTGCGATTGGCCGACAAATAATATTGCCTATAGTGCAAACAATGTTTCATTATTTGTTACGAATTGTAAATTCCGAAATGCCACCAACTCAGGGGCATGGTATTCCGGTGAAGCAGTTCGGAATACGTACAACAGCGCTTCAAGCGATTCAATAGTAATGAAATATAATACTATGTTTTGTATTGCATATTCTTGTCTCTGTCCTGTTACAATCAATCCGGCTAAGTATTTGGAATTCAGTCACAACAGCGTAATATATACTTTTAAAAATCCATTCTGGATTTATAATATGACTGACGGAAAAGTGAACGACAATTTATTCTATGCACCTTTTTCGGGCGGCAGCAATTTTACAGAGCACTTTGGAATGTGGGATCAATTAAGATCTTTTGCCGTTACCGGTGTTGTTGATTTTGATACGCTTCTAACTCCAATGGCTGAATGGCTGGATCCGGCTGATATTGGAAATCCAAATTTTATGTGGCTGGCAGAAGCTAAAAGAAATATTGAAGTAAAGAATAATATTTGTTACTGGCCTCAGGCAGTTAGAGACATCTGGACAGCATGGAACGATACGGCTCATGTCGATTCCATCGTAACACCGGTTTGGATGAATGAAAGAACAATTGGAATGTTTGCAGATGATGTCCATTGGCCGGGATTAGTTGCTGCAGGTAACCTTGAAGTTGATCCTCAGTTTGGTTCTTCCTTCAACGATATAATATTTAATAACACTGAATGCGGTGATGGGTTTAAAGATTACTTTAGAGTTGTAAGAAGTAATGAAGTTGGCACCGTTGCAAAATACGGATATAAACTGGAAACCGTTGAAGGTGATAATTGGATTCCTTTATGGCCGCTACCTGAACTTCAGGATATGCAGTATAGTAATGCAGCATTAAAAACCGGTGGTACGGATGGCAAACCAATTGGTGACCCGGGCTGGTTTACAGGTGGTATTACTGCCGTGGATAAAGATAAAAATCAGTTACCTGATAAGTTTGTTCTTGAAAATGCATTTCCAAATCCTTTCAATCCATCTACCACAATTAAATTCAGCATAGCAAAAGATGGAAATGTTAACTTGAAGATATTTGATATACTTGGACAATCTGTTAAGACAATATTAAATAATGAGTATAAGAACATGGGGACATATGAATTTAATGTTGATATGAATGGTTTTGCCAATGGATTGTATTTCTATACTCTTCAGCAGGATGAGCAGCAGATAACAAAAAAGATGATCCTTCTGAAGTAAAGAATAATGATTTATAAGTTGATGAAGATTATGATTATAAAAAAATATAACGGAAGAACAATTCATATGAGATTTGGTTCCCATATGAATTTCTTCCGGAATAATTTCGTGGGCATCTTATTATTTCTTTTTGTGGTGCAAATAGTATCGGGTCAAACCAACAATAAATTTTATGAGGCTTATAAAACAACAATTCTAATTAAAGTTGATGGCAGGCTTGATGATTCGGTATGGACTAAAGCCGTATCAATTAATGATTTCGTAATAAACTCGAACAATACGCCAAGTCCTTATAAAACAGAAGCAAAAATTCTCTACGACGACAACCATGTATATTTCGCCTTCAATTGTGCCGATAAGAATATCTGGTCGACAAAAACCAAACGTGATGATCATTTGTGGGAAGAGGAAGTTGTAGAAGTTTTTATTCAACCGAACAGGAAAGAACCAAGCTATATAGAATTGGAAGTAAATCCTCTTGGTGCTTTGCTGGATGCATTTCTGATTGATTCAACAAAACACTTACCATATGATGAATGGAATATAAAAGAACTTAAGTGGGCTGTGCAGGTTAATGGAACAATAGACGGCGAATCGGGAGATACTGCATGGACATGTGAACTTGCATTTCCAATAAGTACTGTAACTGTTCAAGGCTCTGTAAAAGAAGGTGATATTTGGTATATCAATTTGTACAGGGCAGAGCTTAAACCTGAATTCCAATTAATATCCTGGTCACCTACTTACAGAAATGATTTTCATATGCCTAGTTGCTTTGGGAAATTAATTTTTACCGGGAAAGAGGTTCGCTGAGATTTCTAATACTTTATTCTGAAAATGAAAAATGAATTATTGTAAAGGGTATCATTATAAAAACCAAAAGGATTTCTTTAGAAAAGGACGAGTCCTGAAAAAATTGTTTATGAATTCAATTGCTAATAAAAGACATATATCTATCCTGATTGCAGTGTTTGTACTGGCATTTTGCGGATCTTTAAAAGCTCAATTTCCAGATAAACAAAACTGGACCCATTACGCCCGCATTTCAGGCAATAATTTAAATCCAGCTAATATTGAAAAATTAATACAAGCAGCAGTTGAACACAATACGCTTGGTATTGAACTGGATAATGATATAACTGGTCGGTATGATTCTTTCCTGGATCCATCATTAAAACTTCTGCAGATTAAAAAGGCTGCTGATGCTGCACATAAGATAGGGAATTATGCTTTCATTTATATTGCAGGCCTAGAATGTATTACGGAAAATGCAGATAAAACCGAACACACAATGTTTAAAGATCATCCTGATTGGATTCAAAGAGATATTAATAGTAAGCCTGCAATATTCACGGGTGGTGCTTCCTTTTGGGTGAGCGAAGGAGATGAGGATGCCTGGATTAGTCCATACGCTTTGGAGTGGCGGAAGCGCTACATGGAAATTGTAAGACAGATTGCTGCAACAGGAATTGACGGAGTTTATATTGATGTTGTATACTGGATGTGGCTTTATGAAGGTTGGGAAGATAGCTGGGCAAGTTTTGATGTCTATACTGTTGCAGAATTCAAAAAGAGAACCGGTATTAACGCATTGAAAGATTTTATCCCGGGTGATTTTAATGATCCGGATTTTTTAAGATGGATTGATTTCAGGATCCAAACAATAACCGAATTCTTTAAAGAGATTGAGGAAAATGTTAAAGCTGTAAATCCAAATTGCATTATTATTCCTGAGGTATCTCCGTCAGTTAATTCGGAAGTAGTAAGGTCAGGAGCTGATGTATATGAAATTCAGAAGTATGCCGAAGTAATTACGCATGAATTTTTTATCAATACTAATACCGGGGCGAAAAGAAATACTTTTGACTGGCTAACTTATGTTATAGGCATCAGCACTTTACGTGCATTTGATGAAGATAAAGCAACATGGCTTTTGAGCTATTCATGGGATCACGAAGAAAATACCAATCCGCAGGATGCAATGAAACTTTTATCCTGTGCCCAGGTTATGGCCGGGGCTAATTATTGGGATGCGCCGGGACATCTTATGGCTGGATCGAATGACTTTTCTTTAAGAAAAGAAATTTTTAAATGGATAAAGGAAAATGAAGACTTTCTTTATTCACCCAGAAAGGCTGTAAGTCCAATTGGTGTTTATTTTTCTCCGGTAACACGGAATTATTTTACTGATGATTACATTAAATCTTTTTATGGCATACTTCATCTTCTTCTAAATAACCATTTGAATTATCAGGTGGTGACACCGAGAACATTAAATGACTTTAAAGATAATCTGCTAATACTTCCTGATGTCAGAATTCTGGGAAAGACAGAAATTGAATTAATAAAACATAAATGTGAACAGGGTTTAAATTTAATTTTAACTGGTGAATCGGGTTATTATAATAATTCCAGAAAAACGGAGAATGAAAATAGTATTCTGAAGATTTTGTGCGGTGATAATAATGAGAGAAGTAAGTATCTATTTATACCAGAATGTCCCGAAAAAAAATATTTTGATAATCACGATACATTATTAATTAAATACTTCAGTGATCAAATAAAAGATTTCCTGCCATCATTAAATCTTAAGTACAAAATAAAAGCTTCTTTGAATGTAAGTACAGTACAGGCAGAATTGAAGGGTAAAGACTGCATTTACATTACCAATTTAAAAGGACTCAAAGGCTACAGTTCCTGCATCCCTCTTGTTGAAGATAAAATAGAGATTGAATTTAGTTCAGTTGAGATGCCTGAAATCAGGTTCATTCCTTATCTGGGTGAAGAAGTTAAATTAAATGAAAACAACTTAATACAGGATAAAGATATTATTAAAATTATATTGCCTCCTGTTCAATATGGCGGAATAGTTATAATAGAAAAATAATTTTAGAGTATGGCAGTATGTTCTCTAAAAGTAAACCTTATTGAGTAGAGAATTATTAAAAGAGCAAATAAAAAAGTTTTTTTAAAATGAATTGTAAAATAACAGATATAGAAGTTCTCGTTTTTTTCTTTTTGCTTCTCTATGCATCAGCATTTGCGCAAAAGAATCCTAACGTACAAAGATTAAAAGGAAATGCAGATTACTTTTGCTATTATGGCAGTTTCGACGAGAATACTGTTCTGCAGTGTCAGTACTTTGACTTGTTGATTCTTGATGTTAATTATATTTCTCCTTCGAAGGTTGAAGATATTAGAAATGGATTTGATAATATAACCGGAACGGATGACGACGTAATTGTTATTGGCTATCTAAGTATTGGCGAGCAGGATGGTAACCTGGTAACAGGTGATGGAACCGGACCGATTTATTGGAATGGACAAAAAATTATTTATGAAAACAAAGGCTATGCTTCGTTTTATGTGGATGATAAAGATAAAAACGGTTTGCCTGATAAAGATGGTATCTGGAATAGTTACTATGTAAATGCAGGTGATTCAGCCTGGTGGGAATTTAACAGACCGGCAGTAGAAAACATTCTCGTCATTCATTCTTGTGACGGACTCTTCCTGGATTTGATAGATACTGCCGGTCCTAACTCCTGGGGCTTAGATTATGAGTGGACGAAAGAAGGAATGATTAATTATGTTGAACAGCTGCGTCAGGTGTATCCCGAAAAATATCTGTTGGCAAATCGAGGTATTTTTTATTTTGAGCCCTCGCTGCCGCATTATCAATATGCAGACAGATACCGCAAGTCAATTGATGGCTTAATGATGGAAAGTTATTCTGCTACATGGGATTGGACTAATTCCAGGGGTTATGCAAATCCGGAACATACTTTTCTGTCTCAACATTTTGCTCCGCTTCTTAATAACCAGGCAAACAAAGAAGATGGTTTTAATATTTTTATACTTGATTATTTATCATCTGATCAGTCTGATCATGATCAATTGCTTGAGGGTGTTGTTAATGCTGCCGAAGGTGAACAGGGATGGCTAGTTGCTGTTTCATCAATTTTATTGGACGAGATAAGGTACGATACATTTAATCATCATGTAACAGATTTTAATCCACCAAGCTGGAAAAATATTATTGGCATTGCTTCGTTTGAATGGATTGTGGATAGTCTTGTCATCTACTGGAATAAAGCGCTTGATCAGACTCCTCCTGTAAAATATAATTTATACGTTAGTGAAGGAGAAGTAGATTTTAATGCTCCTGCACAATATCAGAATATTATTCCACAGGAATCAGAATTATATGACTGTAAATATGTTGTTGGGGGATTGGATAAAAGTAAAACATATAATCTTGCTTTACGTGCATCAGATAGCGCTTTTCCGGACCAGACAGACCCTAATCAAAAAATAACTTCTCTTGGAAGTATTTCTCATAACAACATTCAAATTGACGGATACTTTGAAGACTGGGAAGGAATTAATTCATTGGTTACTTCAGAAGCACCGGTGGATACTGCGTATTCTCAAATTCCGGAAGTAAATTTTACAAACTTCTGGGCTGCGAATGATTCAGCGAAATTTTATTTATGCTACCAGACTGCGGGAAACATTTCTTCTTCTTATTTCTATCATGTTTTTATAGAAACCGACGATGAATTAAATAAAAAAGGTTTTGTTTACCAGGATAGCGCTTCAATTGGTGCCGAGTTCATGATAGAGAGTAATTTTTTATACAAGTATACTGGTTCAGGCGGAACAAACTGGTCCTGGATTCCGGCATCTGGTATGCAGAAAGCAGATAATAGTAATCGGACAGAAATTAGTATTCCGCTTAGTACTCTTTTCACAAGCAATTCATTTGCTCAAACATTGAAATTAATTTTCCAGGTTAACTTATCTGATGCTCCTTACGCTTTTATGAGCATAGCGCCGGTTAACTACAAAGAACAGCATTATGAATACAGAATAAATGCTTATACAAATGTGAAAGAACAGAATGTACGGATAATCGATTTTGAATTAGAACAGAATTTTCCCAACCCGTTTAATTCAAGAACAACAATAAAGTTTAACCTTGTTCAGGATGGAAAAACAGAATTAAAGATTTATAACAGTCTTGGTCAGTTGGTGAAAACTGTAATAGCGAATGAATATAAAAATAAAGGGACCTATTGCTATGATGTTAATATGAATACTCTTTGCAGCGGAATTTATTTTTATAAACTTGCGCAGGCAAATCAAAAAACCACAAAAGCAATGATTCTTATAAAGTAGAACTTAGTAAATGTCGGTACGAATAAATTATTTTATTGAAATGGAGACCGGTAATGGTATTTAAAATCAAATCAGTTTTTGTTTTTTCTTTTTTAGTAACGATGTTGCTTGCCTTTATGACAGTCGAAATTACTGTTGCTAAGTCTGGTAAGAAAATAATTGCAGAAGGTAAAAGAATTGCAGTTGAGTTTGACGACAATCTAAAGAGCAGAATTATTTCGAAACTGGATAAAAACCTGGTACTTGGAAAATTCAGCAATTCGGAATTTGTAACGGTGAACGGAAAAAATATTAACGATTTCAAGCTTATAGATTTTAAAATGAGTGAATGGCTGGATAGCATTGGAAACGGAAAAGAATATTTGGTTACCGGCGTCTCTAAAGGTTTGAAGAAAAAGATTTCAGTTGTCAGTTATAATGAATTTCCTTCAATGCTTTTTTTCAAAGTAGCTTATCGGAATATCAGTAAACAAAATATTACAATTGATAGCTGGACAAGTAACAACTACTCAATATCAGCAATATCGGTAAAAGAAGGCGAACCCAAATTCTGGTCGTATCAACCAGGTTCGTATGGATGGGATAATAACTGGATTATCCCTTTAACAGAAGGTTATTCAAGAGAAAACTATTTGGGGATGAATCATGCTGAATACGGAGGCGGTACACCGGTAGCTGATATATGGAGGCCCGATTGCGGTATTGCAATTGGTCATGTTGAAATGGTTCCGAAATATGTTTCCTTTCCCGTAAGCATGCCAGATAAAAATGAAGCTGAACTGGCAATAGATTATAAAAAGAAAGTAGAATTAAAACCAGGCGAAGAATTCTCTACTTTCAGAACATTTGTAGAAGTTCATAAAGGCGACCATTATAATGGTCTCGTTTTATATCGTCAGTTTATGGAGAAACGGGGAATAAAATTTATTGATACACCTTCTGATGATTATGGTACTGAATGGTGTAGCTGGGGTTTAGAACGCGATTTTACAATGGAGCAAATTTACAATACGCTGCCTAAGGTTAAAGAACTTGGTTTGGATTGGATTGTTCTGGATATGGAATGGTACGACAAGATCGGGGAATTTAATCCTAACAAAAATAAATTTCCTAACGGTGAAGAGGACATAATTAAATTTGTTCAGAAAATTCATGAAATGGGTTTTAAAGTACAACTATGGTGGATGCCTTTTGCAGTTGAACCCAACAGTGAGCTTATGTCTAATCACTATGATTTTCTTCTGAATGATGAAGATGGTTCACCGCATTTTATGCCGTTGTTTTTTAAATCATTTTATCTTTGTCCTGCTTCAAAAGATGTTGTTGAATATTCGAAACAGCTTGTAACAAAATTTATGATGTGGGGATTTGATGGTCTGAAGATTGACGGTAATAATATGAATTGTGCGCCGCCCTGCTTTAATCCTGAACATAATCATTTACGTCCTGAAGAATCCGCTGAAGGTATACCGGCTTTCTTTAAAGTGGTTTATGAAACGGCGCTAAGCCTTAATCCAAATGCAAAAATCGAAATTTGTCCGTGCGGTACGAATCAATCATTTTTCCTTATGCCATACATGAATGAAACTGTAGCTTCTGATCCGCATAACTCATGGCAAGTTCGTCATAAAGGAAAAACACTTAGGGCGCTGACAGGACAGAAAACACTTTTCTATGGAGATCATGTTGAACTTAGCGATGACAAAAGTGATTTTGCATCAACTATAGGTGTCGGGGGTGCCATTGGAACCAAGTTCGTTTATCCTCCCGGAATTCATATGAATACAGAAACAGGCGATATAAGTTTAACCACGGAAAAAGAAAAAACCTGGAAGAAATGGATTGATGTTTATAATGCCAATATGCTATCCAAAGGGATATATCGTGGTGAGTTATATGATATCGGTTTTGATAAGCCGGAAATTCATGTGGTTCAAAAAGACAAGGTAATTTATTATGCTTTGTTTGCGCTGGAATTTAATGGCAAAGTTGAATTAAGAGGTCTTGAAAATACAAATTACAAATTGACGGATTATGAAAACAATGTTGAGATTGGGAATACTGAAGGACCTGTTAATAAAATAAAAGTAAACTTTAAAAAACATTTGCTGATAAAAGCAGAACCAAAATAATATTTCCAAATTCATGACTGGTAAAAATGGGAACTAAATTGATAAACAAAACATGGTTAATTCATGCAATGCTAACTACCGTTCTCTGGGGTGTGTGGGGCGCATTAATTGAGATTCCCGAAAAGGCCGGCTTCCCCGCCACGCTTGGTTATGCTGCATGGGCGCTTACAATGATTCCTGTTGCATTAATCGCATTGAAAATTATTAAATGGAAATTAGATACTGATAAACGTTCTGTTCTGCTTGGGATAAGCGCAGGTTTGCTTGGATGCGGCGGACAATTAATTCTTTTTCAATGTTTAGGAATTGGACCGGCATATATTGTCTTTCCGATTATCTCACTTTACCCGGTTGTTACTATAATTCTTTCCGTATTAATCCTGAAAGAAAAAGCAAGCAGACGATCCTGGATTGGAATTATACTTGCATTGATTGCTATTATTCTGCTTGCTTACCAAACACCAAATAATTCTGTTGGACATGGATTTCTCTGGCTTCTGCTTTCCGTTATTGTGTTCATTATGTGGGGGCTTCAGGCATATATAATGAAATTTGCAAGTGATAATGAAAATGCACAAAGTATGCAGGCAGAGAGCGTTACGTTTTATTTGATGGTAAGTTCAATATTACTTACTCCAATAGCCTTTTTTATGACAGATTTTTCGCAAAGTATTAATTGGGGATTCAGCGGAATGTACTCGGCTTTGATAATACAGGCATTGAATGCAATCGGTTTTTTATTTTTTGCATATGCAATAAAATTTGGTAAAGCAATTATTGTTGTCCCGATGATGTCGCTTGCTCCTGTTGGAACTGTAATAATCTCATTAATTATTTATGCAATTATACCTCATCCTGTTATTATTACCGGAATGGTGATTGCATTTGTATCAATTTACCTGCTGGCAGAATAAAGGAATCAGGATGAGATCGTTAAAGGATTTGAAAGAACGCGTTTGGAAATGTAACCTTGCTTTGTACGAACAAGGCTTGGTAAAAGAAACTTTTGGAAATGTGAGCGGACTTGATCGTGAATCAGGTATTTTTGCAATTAAACCAAGCGGAATTCAATATAAAGAGTTACAACCAGAAGATATTGTTCTTGTTGATTTGGATAATAATGTTATTGAAGGAATATTAAATCCTTCCAGCGATACAAAAACACATATCGTTCTTTACAAAGCCTTTCCTAAGATTAATGGAGTAGCACATACACATTCAACATTTGCAACCGCATGGGCACAGGCTAAACTGCCCATACCATGTCTGGGAACAACCCATGCAGATTTTATTCAGGGTGATATTCCCTGTACAAACGATCTTACTAAAGTGCAAATTAATAGTGACTATGAAATTGAAACGGGCAATAAAATTATTGAGCGATTAAATTCCGTTTCTTATTCAGATGTTAAGATGATTCTCGTCGCTGGCCACGCGCCATTCACCTGGGGCCTTGACCCTGAAGAAGCATTAAAGAATACGATCATACTTGAAGAAATTGCCAAGCTTGCTTACCTGACAATTAAAATAAATCCCCTTGTTAATAGTCTAAGTGATGACCTATTGAATAAACATTACTTAAGAAAACATGGGGACAAAGCCTATTACGGTCAGAGAAAAAAAATTAAATTTGGAGAAGATAATGTCTAATATAACAATCGAGAATTTGTACAACTGGTGTAGCGTTCCCGTGAGGGAATTGGAAAACCATGCAGACTTGAAAATTCCTTTCCGGTTGTGCAACGATTCGAATGAGATGGGTTACATTATGGCAAGGGAACTTGTGGATCAAATAAAATCAAATAATGAAATGAACGTTGAAACACGGGCTATTATACCTTGCGGACCTAACTGCTGGTATGAACCGTTTGCCGAAATTGTTAACAGGGAAGAAGTATCATTAAAAAAACTTATTGTATTTCACATGGATGAATGTCTTGACTGGCAGGGGAATGAACTTCCGAGGAATCATCCGTATTCATTCCGTGGTTTTATGGAAAAATATTTTTATGCTCCGATTAATTCCAAACTTGCTGTCCTGACCGAGAACAGAAACTGGCTTAACGGTAAAAATATTGAAGAGATAAAAAGAAAAATTGAAGAAGCTCCGATAGATATAACTTATGGTGGCTGGGGGCAGGATGGACACGTAGCCTACAATCAGGCAAGGAGACATGCTTTCAGTAATGTGGTATTGGATGAATTAAGAAATTCGACGATAAGAATCCAGGACAATAATTATGATACAATATTAGCGCTTGCAAACAGGACTTTTGGAGCAGCATACCAGTTTGTGCCGCCAATGTCTGTTACGCTTGGTATGAAGGAATGTCTTTCTGCAAAAAAAATTCGTCTGTTCAGCGATACGGGTAATTGGAAACAAACTGCTTTAAGGGTTGCACTGTTTGGCCCGGTTACTCCGGAATACCCAATCACATTGTTGCAGGAGCATCCGGATGCTTTGTTGACTGCCACGATTGATACTGCAAGACATCCGATAAGCGAACACCCGGAATGGGATCTTGGGATAAAAAACGAAAACAATTTAGAAGTAACAAAACAGGAAAAGTAATGGATTCGTTAAATCTCGGTAAGACAGTTTTAAAATATGAAGTAATAATTGGTGTTGGGGGAATTGGATCCGGGTCATTTTTCCGGCTCGACGGTAATCATACGCTTGGGAGAGAAGAAAGCCGCAGCGGGTACTTCCTTGACAAAAATGATTACTGTAAGCTTCATATAATTGCTCATTATGTAAAAGCTTTGCTTGGTAATAAGCTTAGAATAATTCCCGTGGGTAAAGTTGGCAATGATGATGCGGGTAAAAAGTTAATTGAAGAAATGAATGAGGTGGATATTGAAACGGGTTATGTTGAGATTGATAAATCGAAGCATACTCTTTTCTCCTTTTGTTTTTTATATCCGGATCATAGCGGCGGAAATATGACCACAAATGATTCTGCCTGTTCTTCTGTTGATGAAGAACATATTTTAAAATCTGAAAAAGAGTTTATGAAATATTCCGGGAAAGGTATTGCTCTGGCTGCACCGGAGGTATCTCTTAACGCTCGTCTTTGCCTGCTCAATCTTGCAACAAAATATAATTTTTTCAGAGTCGCCTCATTTACTTCCGGCGAGATGAACAAAGTATTTAAAGAAAGAATCATTGAGAAAGTTGATTTACTGTGTATCAATCTTGATGAAGCGGCCGCAATTCTGGATATGGATTTTAATTATAATATTTCGGAGATAGTAAAACTTTCAATTGATAAATTGACCGTAATAAATCCTAAATTAATTATAACAATAACTGGCGGGAAAGAAGGCAGCTGGATATGGAATGGTTCGGAACTATCATATTTGCCCGTTGAAAAGGTTGAGGTTATAAGTACAGCCGGTGCAGGCGACGCTTTTACTTCGGGTATGATAGCAGGTATCGCATCAGGTCTGTCAATTAAAGACTCTCATCAGCTTGCAAATCTGACCGGCGGAGGATCGGTAACATCACCGCATACTATAAATAAAGAATTAAATAGGGTAACACTTCTTGAAATATCAAAAACAAGTAACACAAAATTTTCGAATAATGTTTTAAAACTACTGGAGAAATAGTATGAGCGTAACAATGAGAATTATTCAGCAATTCGATGCAACAAAAGAAAATGAATTTATGGACTTTGAGAAAAAATTTGCAGATCTGGAAAAGGAAAGACCAGATTATCCCAAGGGTAAAAGAATGCAGCCGATTGCAAGTGGCGAGCCATGTAATTCACTTATATGGCAGTGTGAATTTCAAACCATTGGCGAAGCATATAAAACGCTTGATTTCTTTAATGGCGATGCTGCACACGAAAAGTTATTGGAGGGACAGCTCCCGTACTTTAGACAAGTGAAAATAGAATTTTATAAAAACCTGGATTTTTAAATTTCATAATAGGGCTAAAAATAATTGATCTAGTTTTGAAATATAGATTGATAATTAAGGTTTAAGGAGAGAAATTAAATGAGAACAATAAAAAACTTTACGGCTTATCTACTTCTGTTTTCGGTTTGTTCTTTTATATCATCCGGCTGTAGTAGAAACAATTATGAGCTAAGTGATTTTAATAAGATTAAAAAAATTGATGCGCATGTTCACGATAATTCTGAAAGCAACACGTTTTCTGAAGTAGCATCTGAAAATGGTTTTAAAATTTTATCCATTAATGTTGATTACCCGGATTTTCCAAATGTTGAATTCCAGCAAAATGTGGCAAAGCTGCATCTGAAAGATTACAGGAATGTATTTGCCTATGCTTCAACATTTTATTTAAATGGGTGGGATGAAACCGGTTGGGCAGATAAAATAATAAATCACCTTGATTCCACATTTAAAGATGGGGCAACTGCTGTAAAGTTCTGGAAAAACATCGGTATGGTTTTTCGCGATAAAAGTGGTAAATACATAATGATTGATGATGAAAAATTGGATCCCGTCTTTAACTACTTAACATCTAAAAATATTCCCGTTGTTGTTCATTGCGGTGAGCCAAGAGATTGCTGGCTGGCTGTTGAAAAAATGATGAGTAATGACATGAAAGAATATTTTTCAAAGCATCCGCAATATCATATGTATCTGCATCCTGATATGCCTTCTTATCTAGATCAGATAAATGCGAGAGACAGGATGCTTGCCAAACACCCCGATATGAAATTCATGGGAGCACACATTGGAAGTTTAGAATGGAGCGTTGATGAGGCAGCAAGGTTTCTTGATAAATATCCAAATGCTAAGGTTGACCTGGCGGCAAGAATGGATTACTTGCAATTGCAATCTCAGAAAGATTGGGATAAGGTTTATCATTTCTTTTGTAAGTATAAAGAGAGAATTCTTTACGGGACTGATCTGATAATAGGACCAAAAGATGATACAACCGTATTTAAACAGGTTACACGGGATAAATGGTTGTCAGATTGGAAGTACTTAGCTACAGATTTAACAATGTCTGTAAACTCGGTTAAAGGAGAATTCAAAGGACTTGCTTTGCCGAAAGAGGTTATTAATAAAATTTATTATTCAAATGCGGAAAAGTTATTTTATTCTGCCTGGAAATAATAGTATAAGGACAATCAATTATCTTTAAATGAATTAATCAAAGATTTCACTTTAAATATTTTTATCCGGTGCATTCCTTTCTATAAAACGGTAGAAAGGATTGAAACCAACAATAAAACCCAATGAAGCTTTAGGCTTGATTCTCATGTATTTCTTGTTCATTCCTTCATTGAAGAGCCACAAATCATTTCGGAGAAGAATAGAAACGCACAACTTATTACAATCACTGCATTACATTTCGTCTCCACTTTTCTTAGTCTATTCGGAATCTTTTTTATTGAATTTTTCCGGTGATCGGTATAGGTTTAAGAAAGATATTCAAATTCATAATGTGAATCAGATTTGATAAAAGAGGTAGAAGTTATCTAAGAAACTATACCGAAGTAAAATCACCGTTCAATTAAAACAGAATTATTATTAGCGAGCTAAATATGAAAAGCATGAAATCAATTTTAGAAAAAGAAATTAACGCCAATGAAGGTATTCTTCGTTTAAAACCTGCCTGGGTTGCAAGGGATTTTCTTCCACCGGGTAAAAGATTGGGATTACCGGAAGACCAATACAACTTAGGCGAACGCGGAGGAATATGCGAAAGATGGATCGGGTCAACCACCAAGGCAGATAATAAAATTTCTGTTCCGAATGAGGGTCTAAGCTTACTGAACATTGAAGGAGAGGTAATTACTTTAAAGGAAGCCGTTGAAATTGAACCCGCTTTAATTATGGGAGAAGAGTATTCTATAAGTCATAATGGACTTGGACGCCTGCCGAAAATTTTTGATTACCAGGAAAGACTACCTTATCATATTCATCAAATGCAAAAGCATGCAAAGCTTGTCGGTTGCAACTCAAAAGAAGAAGCCTATTATTTTCCTGAAGGCGTTCCAACGGGCAAACACCCGGAAACATTCTTTGGGGTTCATCCTTTTATAGTTGAAAAAAATAAACAAGAGTTGTTATTACGGCCAATGATTGAATGGAAAGATGATTCGATACTACAATTTGCAAGGGCGTTCCTGCAGTTACCAGGCGATGGATTTCATGTTCCGGCGGGGACACTGCACGCTCCGGGAACAGCGCTTACAATTGAACTTCAGGAGGATAGCGATGTATTTGCAATGATGCAGGCAGACTGCGGCGGAAAAATTATTAGTAAAGATCTTCTGTTTAAAGACGTTCGTAATGAAGATAAAGAAAAATACGGTGAGAAAATTATTCTTGATATGATTGACTGGAACATCTGCGGTGATCCGTATTTCTACGAGAACCGGCACACTCCTCCTTTGGAAATATATAACACCAAAGAAGCGGAAGAACACTGGATATTCTATAACACAAAAAAATTCAACGGCAAGCGGTTAAAAGTTAATGCGAATGAGAAAATTCTGAGCAGAGAAAAGGGTGTTTATAATATTCTTGTTTGGAAGGGCAAAGGGAAATTTGGACCTCATGAAATTGAAGCCGGTAATTTTGATGAGGATGAACTTCTTATAACGTATGATGCTGCAGTAAAAGAAATAGAGATAGTTAATACCGGAGGCGAAGAACTTATTATTTATAAATTTTTTGGTCCGGACATAAATGAGGATGTTCCGTTTTTACCTCCATATAAAAAGTTTTAGAAGAAAAAAGAATAGAAATATATTATTGTGAAATATTATGGTGGGGACTATTTAACGCTTAAAGATTTTAAAACAGAAAGCGTTTTTCAAATGATATACTTGTACTAAAATATTATACAGGCTGCTGGTATGAATTAATTTAAAATCTGGTTTTTCCCAAAGGGATGCATTCGCATAAATTCTTTCGGACTCATACCAACTTGTTTTCTAAATAGCCGTGAAAAATAAGGTGGATTTTCAAAACCAAGTTTAAAAGCAATTTCTGAAATACTTTGTTCACCGGCAACAAGCATGTTTTTGGCTTCGGAAATAATATGGAGATGAATCAGTTCTAGTGCAGTTTTACCGGTTTCCTGTTTCAATAAATCACTTAAGTATTTTGGAGAAAGATTAAGCTGGGATGCCATCTGATTTACAGTTGGCAATCCTTTCGTAACTGCGTCACCTTTTTCGAAATAAATATTAAGAAACTCGTTATACTTTGTAACTGTCTTTCCAATTAATGGTTTGCGGTCAATGAATTGTCTTTTGTAAAAACGCTGAGCGTACTTCAACATTGAATCGAGATGAGAAAGAATAATAGATTTGCTGAACTCATCGGGATTATTATGATACTCTGTTTCCATCTTATGATACAACGACCACATAACTTCTTTCTCTCTTGGTGAAAGATGAAGAGCTTCATTAATTTCATAATCGAAGAAGTTATACTTTTTAATTTCATTAAATAAAGGATGACCTATTAAAAAATCTTCGTGCAAACGAATTACAAAACCTTTTTCAGAATATTCAAGTCCACGGGCAAATAATGCCTGATTAGGTTTCGTAAAAAACATCCATCCTTTGTCATGATCGTATTTGGTTTTGCCATATATCAGCTCACCCGATTTTATTCTTTTAAGGCCTATACAATAAAAGTCACATGTGAATTCAATATTTTTTTGAATGACAGGAGAACCCTCAAGTATGTTCAAGCTGATTAACGGATGTTCAGGTGGCGGGAAACCTTCTGCCTGTTCTAATTCACTGATTGTTTTAAAGTACATCATAATTTGTTAATCCATTAATAATTTTGAATGTTTACTTTATTTGTTTAACGTGGTTCAACTCTTTTGTAATTAAATCAAGATCCTTCAGGTTATGAAGAATCGGATTCCTGCCTAAACGAAAACAGTTTACTAATCTATGTTTACAAGATCATACTTCCTGTTTCCCAAATCCATTTTCTCGGCGTGTTCAAGAGTATGAATTCCGTTTTTCTCTTCCATGCGCTTTATTAAATCATGTCCGTCATGAGCCTTATAAACCAAATCCACACAAGCCTGGTCCAACGCTATCGGGTCAAGCGAAGCAAGAATACCAACATCAGCCATTGTTGGATCTTTTGGATTCGAATCACAATCGCAGTCAACAGAAAGTCTGTTCATAACATTTATATAAACAATATTTTCACCAAGACTATTCATAATAGCGCCGGCAGCCTCTGCCATTGATTCAAGGAATTTGTTTTGATCAGTAGTAAAGGCTTTTGCCAGCTCACTTGTTTTATCCGTTACGCCGGCAGTGTGAATCCACATTTTGCCGCTTGCTGAAGCAATGCCAATAGACATATTTTTTATTGCTCCGCCAAAACCGCCCATTGCGTGTCCTTTAAAATGAGATAGAATTATAAATGAATTATAATTTTTAAAGTGCGAGCCAACAAAATCTTCTTTAATGTTTATTCCTTTTTCAAAAGGTAAAGATATAGAACCTTCTTCATCCATAATATCTACAGGAGCAATTGCAGTAAAACCATGATCCTCTGCGGCTTTCTTGTGATCTGATGTATTTGATCGTTTACCTGGATAAGCAGTGTTGCACTCAACGATTGTTCCATTCACTGACTGAACCAAATCTTTAATTAAATCGGGAGATAAAAAATTATGTCCGCCTGGTTCACCTGTGCTTATTTTTACCGCAACTTTTCCTGGTAACTTACGATTAAGTGTATTGTAAAGTTTTATTAAGGCGGCAGGATTTATATCCCTGGAAAAGTATACAACTGATTTCTTACTGTTGTCTGTTCCTGAAGCAGTTTCGGTTGAATCCTGCTTATCGTTTTTTTGGGCGTATGCATTAATAATGAATACAACCGAAAGAAGAATAACAGTAAGTTTACCCTGAATAAAGCATTTCATCTTTCCTTTCTCCTAAGTTTGAATTTGTACGACAAACGTAATTTTATTTTTTGTTTAATCCATAATACTTATGATTCATTTCTTTACCGGGAATCAGAAAGCGGTCTCAAGAATTTTTTTGCTAACATCCGGAGTTATATCCTGCGTTTCAGAAAGAGCCGTTAATCCATGAACTTTTAGCTGGTTAACAACATTAATTATTTCATCAGCTTTAATTCCGTATTCGGAAAGATGAGTTTTAATACCAAGAGATTCAAAGAATTCGCTTGTCTTTTGGATTGCAAGATCAATCTTCTCTTCGTCATTTTCATTTTCGATGTGCCATACTCGTTCTGCATATTGAAGAAGTTTGGCTTTTTTCTGTTGGCGTTTTACCTGCAGCAAGGCAGGCAGTACAATAGCAAGCGTTTGTCCATGATCTATTCCAAACAGTGCAGTAAGTTCATGCCCTATCATATGCGTTGTCCAATCCTGCGGAACGCCTGCGCCAATTAATCCGTTCAGGGCAAGAGTGGCACTCCAAACATGGTTTGCACGTACGTCATAGTTCTCTTTTTCGGCAACGGCAGGTGCTCCAATTTCAATTAATGTCTGCAGAATACCTTCTGCCATACGATCCTGCAGTTTACCATTCACAGGAAAAGTAAGGTATTGCTCAGTTGTGTGAACAAAGGCATCTACTATTCCGTTAGCAACCTGGATTTCCGGAAGCGTAAATGTAAGTGTGGGATCTAAAATTGAAAATGTAGGATAAGTCAACTCACTCATCACAGGAAATTTTCCATGTTCATAACTAATAACGGCGCCATTATTCATCTCAGAACCCGTTGCTGGCAAAGTAAGTACAGTGCCAAACGGAACAACTTTTCCAACAACATCAAAAGGAATTCTCATAAATCCATATTTAAGCAAATCCCGCGCATCAGCGTTATAGTTGGAGGCAAGTGTTATAAATTTTGTCCCGTCTATAACTGATCCGCCGCCAACGGCAAGTATAAAATTAATTTTTTCTTTTTTAACTACATCCACTGCTTTCATCAGCGTTTCATAACGCGGATTCGGTTCGATGCCGCCGAACTCATGTATATTTCTTTTACCAAGGACGTTTTTTATTTTATCAATAAGGCCGCTCTTCTTTGCACTGCCGCCACCGTATGTAATGAAGACAATAGCATCAGCAGGAACATACTTATTAATTTCTTCAAGCCTGTCTTTGCCAAAGATAATTCTTGTCGGGTTATAAAAATCAAAATTGAACATAATACATCTCCTTTATTGTGCTGTTAAATTTAAAATTTCACTCCATTTTCCATCTTACATTTTATATAGCTTTTCCCATTTCAAAGGCTATTTGCATTGCATTACCTTTTTTAATATCACCTTTGTTCCATGCACCTGTGCCGTAAATAATTCCTTTTTCCTTTGCACCATTAAGGCACAAAGTAAAACCGCGGAATTCTTCAATTGTCCGGCTTAAAGCGGTTTTATTATTATCCGCAGCAGTAATGAGGAAATAAAAATTTTTGTCAATAATTTCCGTGTAACGCGCACATGTTCTGTCAATAAATGTTTTCATCTGACCGCACATTGTGTAGAAGTAAACCGGTGTTGCCATAACAATTACATCGGCATCAATCATTTTATGCAGAAGTTCGGCCATGTCATCTTTTTGAGAGCAGCCGTTTTTTTTAGAAACACATGTTCCGCATCCAGTACAGTAATTTATATTTTTCTCTCTCAGTGAAATTTTTTCGGTAAGGTGTCCCGCTTCTAAAGCTCCGCTTACGAACTGGTCGCTCAGCAGATCGGAGTTGCCTCCTTTACGAGGACTGGATGATATGACTAATATTTTTTTACGCATTTTATAAAATCACTTTTAATATTTTTAATTATTAAAACGAAATCAAGATTCGCCCAGGTCAAATTAACGATTGATTAATTTTGCACTACTTTCCGGGTACCTGTCTCCCTGTGCTTTAATATTTAAAGATGCCTGCTCAATTTCATTTATTTCTTCAGAAGTAATTTCCACATCAACTGCCGCCATATTTTCTTTAAGTCTGTGTAATTTGGTTGTCCCGGGAATTGGTACAATCCATTGCTTTTGTGCAAGCAGCCATGCAAGAGCAACCTGTGCGGGTGTGGCATTTTTACGAGCTGCAACTTTGCAAAGCAAATCAACGAAAGCCTGGTTTTCTTTCCTGTTTTCCGGGGTAAAGCGTGGTACAGAGTTGCGGAAATCGTCTTTAGCAAAAGTTGTGCTTTCATTAATTTTCCCCGTAAGAAAACCCTTGCCGAGTGGACTAAACGGTACGAATCCTATTCCAAGTTCTTCAAGCACCGGTAATATTTCATGTTCGGGTTCCCGCCACCATAAAGAGTATTCGCTCTGAAGCGCAGTTACAGGCTGAACTGCATGAGCGCGGCGAATTATATTAACGCCCGCTTCCGAAAGTCCGAAATGCTTAACCTTTCCCTGCTGAATCAAATCCTTTACAGCGCCTGCAACATCTTCAATGGGAACATCGGGATCAACCCTGTGCTGGTAAAACAGATCTATTACATCTGTCTTTAATCTTTTAAGGGAAGCCTCCGCTACTTGTTTAATGTGTTCGGGACGGCTATCCAGGCCGGTCCACTTTGCTCCACCTTTTGGATCAAGACTAAAACCAAACTTTGTGGCAATAACAACCTGTTTACGGTAAGGGAATAATGCTTCTCCGACAAGTTCTTCATTTGTAAACGGTCCGTAAACTTCCGCAGTATCAAAAAAAGTTATTCCGCTTTCCACTGCCGAATGCAGCAGTGAAATCATTTCCTTTTTATCCTCTGCCGGACCGTAGCCGAAACTCATACCCATGCATCCAAACCCAAGCTCAGACAATTCCAACCCGCTTTTCCCTAATATTCGCTTTTTCATTGCAATTCCTTTTTAATTTAATTCGTGAAGCAAAAATAAAAAATAAATATGAAGTGGTGTTATACAAAAGGCGGTAGGTTAGATACATTGCGTAGACTTGAAAATAAAGTAACCCAAGAGACACTGAAAAATAGTTTTAGAGTCATAATATGGTATGGTCATACCTTTGGCATAAACGACCATAAAAATATAAGGGTATCTATTATTTTAACCAAACACGAGGACCCTTCAAATCAATTATTTAAAATTTTAAAATATTCCTTGACAATAAAAAAAATATTTGAGAAATTGTAGTGTAATAAAATCCAAGAGGAGACAAGAATGAAGAAGTATTTACTTTCCCTTGCTTTCATACTGTTTGTTTTTACCGTACAGAATATTAATGCCCAGGTGAAAATTGATGGTGTTTTCTTTGACTGGGCTACGGGGATGCAGTTGGATGTTGCTCCTAATGCTGAACTGACCTTTGCAGAAGGCGACGAAATGAGTCCTGCAAGAGGCGGAACAGACCCTTCCTATATGGCTGATCTTGATATAGAGGATGTATATGCAACAGATGATGCAGATTTTATTTATGTTCGGGTTAAAATGAACTCGGTTGCGAATGTTATGAACATAGCTAGTGATACATCTTATCATGGCGGCGCTGCAATTGCGGCCTATATTTCAGTTGACCCGGGTGCAGGCGACACTACAGGTTTAACCTGGGGATGGTGGGGCAATGGTTACGACTTTTTTGTACAGGTTTATCCGTCCGATTCATTAGCTGAATCAACCACGCGTTATCAGCAGTTTATTTGGGAGCATAAGCAAACCGGCAATGGCTGGGATTATGAACCTGCAAGTGAAACTATTGGTTCAACTGTTGCATGGAATGCTTCCAATAATGATGTGGAATTCTCAATCCCAAAGAAGCTATTATTTAATCCGCGCTACTTGCCAGGTTTTCAATACCCGGATTCAATTTCTATTATGATTTATGCTGGTGAAAACTTTGGACCCTGGCGTGCAGACTATGCCTCTATGCCGTCGATTGCCGGTTTTAAGTTAGCAATTAAAAAGCCCGGCCCTATTGCTGTTGATGGCGTGTTCTTCGATTGGGAAACTTCTACACAGATTGATGTTTTACCGAATGTAGAAGAAAAAACATTTGCAGAGGGAGATGATACAGACCCGTTAAGAGGCAGTACTGACCCAAGTTATTTTGCCGATCTTGATATTGAAGATGTATATGCAACAACAGATGACGATTTTGTTTACCTCAGAGTTAAGATGAACTCAGCTGCCAACGTAATGAACATTGCTAACGATACCTCATATCATGGTGGGGCTGCCATTGCCGCATACATTTCTGTTGATCCCGGTGCAGGTGATACAACCGGATTAACCTGGGGATGGTGGGGTAACGGGTATGACTACTTCGTTCAGGTTTATCCTGCAGATACTTCAACTGAGCAAATGACCGGTTATCAGCAGGCGCTTTGGGAACACAAACAAACGGGTAACGGCTGGGATTATGAAATTGCAGATACGTTACGCGGTGTATGGGCAAGCTGGAATGCAGGTAATAATGAGGTTGAGTGCGCTGTTCCGAAAGTTTTACTTTTTAATCCCCGTTACATGTCTAACTTTGTAGTACCTGATAGTATTGCTATAATGATTTATGCGGGTGAGAATTTTGGTCCATGGCGTGCTGATTATGCTTCCATGCCTGGCATTTCAGGGTATAAAGTTAAAGTTGCTACATCCACAGGAGTATCGGATGAAAGCAATGCAGTACCAGAAAAATATTTGTTGAAACAGAACTATCCTAATCCTTTCAATCCTTCAACAAAAATATCTTTTTCGCTTCCGCAGGAAGGGTTGGTTAAAGTAAAAGTTTATAATCTTATTGGCCAGGAAATCTCAACATTAATGAATGAAACAAAATCTGCCGGAAATTATTCCGTTTCATTTGATGCTTCCAGCCTTACTAGTGGAATTTATTTTTACAGTTTAGAGACTGATAACTTTAAGCAAGTCCGCAAAATGCTTTTGCTTAAATAAAAAAAATATTTATGGGAGAGAATAAATGCTCTCCCTTTTTAATCCAAAACATAACGAGGTAGGCTGTGATTAGAATGAGAATATTATTCTTCACTCTCCTGATTCTTCCTTTAGTTTCATTTACCCAGACCACGGGGAAAATATCGGGAAAAATTACAGACGAAAGTAGCGAACCAATTATTGGTGCTAATATTGTTGTTGAGGGAACAAGCCTCGGGGCTTCAGCTGATGTTAACGGGAATTATTTTATCATTAATATCCCGGTTGGAACATACGAATTAAAAATAAGCGCTATTGGATATGCTTCCCAGAAAATTGAAAAGGTAAGTATTAATGCGGGACTTACCACTAAAATTAATGCTGCCTTAAAATCATCTTCTGTCCAGCTTCAGGAAGTTGTCATACAGTATACGCGCCCGGCAGTTCAAAAAGATTTAACTTCTAAAATGCAGGGTTTTGAAATTGAAGACATCCAGGCTCTTCCCGTTAAGGGTTCTGTAAAAGATATTATTACAAAACAGGCCGGTATAAGCGCAGACATTTCTACAACTCCTGTTACCTCTCAGCCTGTGTTTGGGCAGTTTGCTACAATACCCAGCGATGGATTGCATTTCCGCGGCGGCAGAACAAACGAAACTGTTTATTTACTGGACGGTATCAATGTTACTGATCAGCTTTGGGGCGGTTTTAATCTTGATGTTGTAGGTGAGTATACTCTGCAATCAATAAGAACGTTAACAGGAACATTCGGCCCGCAGTACGGCGAGGCAATGTCCGGCGTAATATTGATGAATACATTAGATAATGTAGTGAAAGATTTTAATGTTCAGGCCACAACTTATACAGACAAGCTTGGTAAGAAATCCGGCGAGCAAAACTCCTATAACTATGAGGTCCAGTTAAGCGGTCCTGTATATCCATTATCAAATGTTTCATTTTTTGGAAATGCACGGGTATATTCTTCCGACGGATATATTAATGGTTACATTTATCCCGACTATATTGATTCGAAGGGTACAGATAAATCCGGTAGTGTTGAAGTTGTTCCTATGGCTTTCAGGGATTCAAGATTATTCTTTGCAAAACTTATATGGCAGATTAGTGACGCATTAAAATTCCGGGTTGGTGCCATGAATTCTACCGTTGCACAGGGAGTATATAATCATTATTTCAAATACAATCCTTATGGAACACCTCATACTCATCTTTATGATGATCTTTTTTATGGAAAGCTTACACACGTACTTTCACCAAGCACTTATTATGATATAACAGTTTCAAATTATTCCAGGAAGTTTGTTTCTCACGTTTATGATACGCAGGAAGAATATGAAATTGTAGAACCTGTTGGCGGGGCTGAGTTCTCAATTTCAGGCGGGGATTATGTTCGCTTTGACAGCAAGTTTTCCAGGTTGGAAATACAGGGTAACTTTGCCAGCCAGGTAACACAACAGCATTTTATAAATACCGGTTTCACCATTTCAAAAATGAGAACAATATTAAAAAGAGTTAATCCTTACGGGTGGCAGACACTTGAAGATTATGATCTTAAACCGGAAAAGTATGCCGCATTTATTAATGATAAAATGGAATTTGAAGATATTGGTATGGTCGTAAACCTTGGTTTAAGATATGACTATGTTAATCCCAACAGAGAATTTATTGAAGACATTACAAAGCCGGAAGGCTCGGTTGGTAAGGTGAAAGCAAGACATTATATCAGCCCGCGTCTTGGAATAAGTTACCCTATCTCCGACGCTGCCGCATTCAGATTTGGTTATGGGCATTATTACCAGTATCCGGATTTTTACCAGTCATTCCAGGGAATGAATTCCAAGTACGAATTATATCCGGCGCCGAATGTTAAATCCGTTTCGGGCGCAATTGCCAAAGGCGACATCCAGGAAGAGAAAACAATTAATTATGAAGTTGGTGTGCAGGCTCAGTTATCAACTGAAATATCAATTGATGTTACCGGTTTCTACAGGAAAATATCCAACCTTATCGGAATTGAAATTATTGAAGGATACCTGACTTCCGGTGATGTTGTAAAAGCACAAAAATTTCCGGTGTTTGATAATGTTAACTTTGCAACAGTTAAAGGTGTTGAAGTATCACTTTCCAAAAGGCTGAGCAATAACTTCTCGGGTTTTCTGAACTATACATATTCACAATCACTTGTCAGCAGCTCTTTAGTGTTATCTCAACCCCAGGATGTTTCAAGAACTTTTCCTGCCGATTGGGATCAAACACATTCTTTATCATTTGGTGCAATCTTTTCGTTTCCGCACCAGTGGGGATTTTCATTGCTCGGAAGTGCGGCGTCAGGATTACCGTATACGTATAATCAATATAAACCTAATGCAGAGCGAGCTCCATGGATAGGCTCTTTTGATGGATTAGCTTATAAAGAATTTTCACTTGGAAAAATCAATACACGTTTATATGTACAGGTGATGAATATTTTCAACAGGAAAAATGTGTGGTGGGTTTATGCTGATTCCGGTCAGCCCGGCGTTGATACTAACGCAGCTACTTCTGACGATTATACTAATAATCCTCAGATGTGGGGACCGGGAAGAAGAATTCAAATTGGGTTTTCAATTAGTTATTAATTTTTACTCTTTGTTGGAGAGTATCATTTTATGAAAAGAAAATTTTATTTAACAATACTGTTTCTGCTTGGTCCAGCAACATTTCTGTTTGCACAGGGAGTTAATTATCGCGGAACTTCAGCGGTAAACTTTCTTAAAATAGGTATGGGTGCAAAGTTAGTCGGAGTTGCAGAATCAGATATTACCTTCAGCCAGGATGCATCATCGCTGTTCTGGAACCCCGGTTCAATTAGCAGAATAAATAATACAAGCGCAGTGTTTTCATATTCAACATGGCTGGTAGAAACGAACTTAACTTATTTTGCTTTTACGCTTCCAACAGAATTTGGTACTGCAGGACTTGATGTTACATATTTTACTTCCGGGGATATTGAAGAAACGACTTTGGAAAAGCAGGAGGGAACCGGAAGAGTTGTAAGCGCTAATGATTTATCGATCGGATTGGCGTTTGCAAAAAATCTTACGGACAGATTCTCTGTAGGCTTAAAGGTAAAGTATATTCGTGAACAGCTTGTTTCTGTAACTGCAGATGCATTTGCTTTTGATATAGGCAGCGTTTTCGTAACATCATTTCTTAATAATATGAAGCTTGGAATTTCTCTTTCAAATTTCGGGAGCCAGATGCAGTTTGACGGAAATGATTTGCTTGTTACACATGTAGTTCCTGGAAGCCCAACAAACAAACAGATTCCTGCAATACTTCAGACCAATGAATGGAACCTGCCATTATTTTTCAGAATAGGATTAGCAACAAATGCATTTGAATATCAAAACTATAAGCTGGCAGTTAGCTACGCAATTACAGATTCAAGAGATTATGAAACACGCCATAATTTGGGCGCAGCCTTTACATTTATGGATGTTCTTACGCTGCGCGGCGGTTACCGTTTTAATTATGATGAAGCAACATTCTCAGCAGGCCTGGGTGTAGCAATACCTTCAGACTTTATGGGTAAAGTAATGTTTGATTATGCCTATACAGATTTTGGTGAATTGAAAGATATTCATCAGCTTACAGTTGGATTAAACTTTTAATCTTAGTTAACAAAAGAGTTTATAAAATGAAAAGAAATAGTTTTACACCAACTTTAGTTTTGATAATACCGGCTGCAATCATTGTACTGGTATTTTTCCTGTTGCAATTAGCGGGTTGTATGGTTGACCGCGAACCAACAGCGCCGACAGAAATTACTCGTCCCCAGCCGTTTACACTTGAACCATCAAACGGTACATTAAAGATTGGGCTATCTTCCGCAGTAAAAATGGTTTTTGATGAGCCGATGAACTTAAGCACTTTCAACGGCCGGTTCACGTTAAAGGATAAAGCCGGGAATATGGTTGAAGGTACGTTTGAAGGTTCCGACTCTGTAATAACTTTCCGTCCTTCTTCGGCATTACAAAAAGCGACCATTTATTATGCGGAGTTAAAAGGCAGGGTAAGAGATGCAAACAATAATTCAATTGAAGTTAATGGTGAAGCGGTTTTAGATGATACGACTGTAATTTTTAATAACTGGTTTTATACTCAGGGGGATTATTCAACAGGCGGTTATTATAATATTTATCTGCGCGATAAAAAAGACGGCTCAATAAGAGTATTTAGTTACCTCGATAGTATGATTACAAAAATATCTTCTCTTTCGGCACCGGAAGGAATGATAACTTCTTCAGATGGTAATTATATTTTTGTAAGCAATACCGGAAAGAACAAAGTTGAAATTTATAATTCATCAACCTTTACGCTTGAAACCTCACTGGATGTTCCAGCTAATCCCTCCAATCTTGCTGCAAACGGTGATTACGTTTATGTAATAAGTGTAAACGGAAAAGCAATTACAAAAATCAAGGCTTCAACCAAATCTGTTGAATCAACATTTTCTCTCTCGTTCTATCCCGGTAAGCTTGCAATATCTTCAGACGGAACTATACTTTATACATTTGACCAGACCAAAAGAGATCTTTATTTAATTAATTCTTCAAACGGATCAACTATAAAGAAAATCAGTAGTGCGGTTGATAAACTTGTATCAGGTGAAATTAAATTTGATAACAATTCAAGCACGTTATATATATGTGACGCAGAAGGTTTTAAATTGAGATCATTAGACAAGGACGGGGCTGCGCTACAAACAATCTTTACTTATCCGAATAATGTAAAACCGGTTGACGTTGCTTTCAATGAGCAATTTTTATATGTCGCATCGGGGAAATCAATTTATAAATACGACAAAGCTACAAACACTGCAGTTGATACTGTTACATTTTTAAATGCAGTTAAAGCATTAACGCTTCTTCCTTCAAATGAAATAATTTTTGCAACGCTTGCCACATCAATTTCAATAATAGATGAAAAAACATTTTTCATACTTGAAGAAAAAGACCTTGCAAGCTCCGGTATAGAAAGTATAATTTCAAGCACAAAGAAGTTCTAAAATCAAAAGAGTTTTAAGATGAAGAACAATTACATATTATCAATACTAATTACGCTTATAATTGCACCGGTACTTCTTGGGCAGGCAGACCCAATGCTTTACCAGCGCTGGAATATAATGAATATAAACAGAGTACGAACTGAATTTAATAATACAGGTTTACTATGCGACGGCAATGAGCAAAGTCTTCCACTGGCACATTCACCATCCTTTGAATATCCGAATGGGAGCGGAATTAATTATGGCACTGCCGTTGGTGTTGTAATAGGAGCTCCTGCAGGACAGGATCCGGCAGCAGTTGGCGGCGATAACCCGGATAACGAAGCGTACCTTGACGGGACGATGGATGAAGGCCCTGCGGCATTCTGGGATGAAGAACATTTTGCTCCGTATCCAGAAGTAGTTGGTGGAAGCAAAGCCGCGATGAGTAATGATAAATTAACCTGGCCAACAAGCGGTACAAATAAAGGATGGCCAGGAACTGTACCCGGAACTTCTACTCCATTATTGGTTGGTTCAGAAGGGTGGCCGGGAATTGGTGAAAGCGGAGAAAGAATTGCCGACCAGGAAACATACTCTGTAATGTATGGCTGGCGGGGAACAGATGAAGGCAATACAAACAGAAGATGGCTTAACACAAGCATGGAAATGCGTGGACTTGCATGGACAGGCGAACTTTACCAGGATTTTATAATCTGGATTTTTGTAGTAAGAAATATTTCTTCTGCGCCAATTAAAGATATGCGCGTTGGTATTCATAGCGATTTCAGCTATCTGCCTCTTTCTTTTTCGCCAACAAGCACAGGAGATGATGACAGGCATTATTATGATAAAGAACTTCAGCTTGCATATGGAACAGATGATAATGGTTATGAAGTTAGCCCTGCCGGTAATACTCTTGGTGCTTCAGATATTGCATGGAGCGGCACAATGGCTTTAAGGATGCCCGGCGGAGATAACAAAGTACACACTTATGATGCGTTCCATTTCTGGATGTCCGCCACAACTCCTGCGGGTAACGGTGCGGATAAAGCGTTGTACTATAAATACAACCTTGCAAACCAGAGTGATCCGCAGGATAGTGATAAAGATGGCATTGATGATGACTTTGATGAAAATGGAATACCTGACGACCAGGAAGGTGGACAGGGATATTATTTAGGTTTAGGTGCAGATGGAATTCAATTGCTTGGCTCGGATGCCTTTACCTTAAATCCGGGGGAAACAGATACTCTTATTTTTGCAACGGTGTTTGGTTCGTCAAAAAAAGGTTTGTACAAAGCAGCTAACAATGCACTAACACTTTTTAATTCCGGCTGGAAAGTTGTTAAAGCACCAGCTGCTCCAAAAGTTGAAATTATTCCTCAGGATGGTAAAAATATAATTTATTTCAGCACTGAAAGTGAAAAAGAAGAAAAATTTGAAGGATATAAAATTTATCGTTCCGTTGATGATGGCGTTAACTGGGGAACAGAAACTTTTACGGATTTTGCCGGTGGGCTGCATTATATTCCCCTGGAACAATATGATAAAGTTGATAACATAAAAGGTTATTACCAGACGCTTCCCGAATTTGCATGGTACTACCTTGGAAATGAAACCGGTTTGCCGACATTAAAAGTAATTGTGGATGAGCAGTTAAGTGTTTTTAAAAAGGGAGATACAGTTCGTGTTTATACGGATGACCAGGTTATTAACGGACAGAAATACAGGTATTACATTGCAGCTTACGATACCGGTAATGGAATCACCGGCCCGCTTGAAAACACTGCCGCCTCAACTCCGGTGGTAGGTTCAAACACTGTACAGGTTGTGCCTCACGCTGCAATTTCTATAGGCGATGTGTCTAATGTGAAAGTTGTGCCTAATCCTTATGTTGTTGCTAACGGTTGGGAAGTGGGCAAGGAACACATACTTCAGTTTACTCATCTTCCTGCAAGTGCAACTATAAGAATTTATAATGCAGCAGGTGAATTAGTAAGAACAATTGAACATCAGTCAGCGAATGCATTAGCGCCAAGTATTGCAATATGGGATTTGAAAAACGAGAACCAGCAGCTTATAAGTGCAGGATTGTATTTCTTCCACATGGAATCACCTGCAGGTTCTGCACAAGGAAAGTTTATTGTAATCTTATAAATGAAGCATCTTCTTAAATATTGTTTGTTGAACACAATAACTGCTCTTGCAATTTTATCCTCTGCAGAGATAATTGCACAGGACAAGCAGTTTACTTTAAAGAATGAGAATATTGAGTTTATACTTTCTGATAAGCTTAGCGGAAAATTTTTATCAAAGGATAAAAGTGAATTATCCGTTTCTGAAAAAGTAGTAAAAGTGATTATTGATGATAAAGAATTATCCTTTCAGAAAGCCGTGTTAAAGAAGATGAAATTATTCGGTAATGAATTTCTTATTCTGGATGCTAAAGATGAAGATGGATTGATTAATCTTTCGGTTAAAATTATTTCAGACGAAAAATATCCGGGGACTCTTACTTTTGAAAGTAAACTAAAAAATATTTCTGCCGGTAAGATTTCAGTTGGTGAAATATCATTGTTCAACTTTTTACTTGATGCTAAGAATTTTGATGAAGACAGTTCTTATAAATTCTGGACGTTTCAGGGCGGAACTTACGAGACAAGACGAGACTGGATATTTCCTTTAAATAAAAATTTTTACAGCGAAAACTTGATGGGAATGAATGCTGCCGATTATGGCGGCGGAATGCCTGTAGTAGACTTCTGGACAAAGGAAGCCGGAATTGCATTCGCATCAATATCTGATAAACCTGAGTGGATTTCATTTCCTGTTAAAGTTTTGGAGAACGGCAAAGTTTCTTTTTCAATTAACGATACGACTAAAAAGATTTTAAAACCGGAGGAGGAGATAACACTTGTTCCGGTATCTGTTATATTTCATAACGGCGATTACTTTAACGCCCTTAAAATTTATTCTGATATAATTAAAGGAAAATGGTTTTCTACTCCTTCTAGTGAACAGCAGGCTCTTGAGCCAGAATGGTGTGCCTGGGGATATGAAAGAAACTTCTCCATAGAGCAAATCAAAAGAACTCTTCCTATGGCTCAAGAGCTTGACTTTAAATGGGCAACCATTGATGACGGTTGGCAGAACGCTGACGGGGACTGGAATCTTGATAGGAATAAATTCCCAGGAGGCGAGAAGGAATTTAAAGAGCTTGTTGATTTGATTCATTCATATAAAATGAAAGCGCGGTTGTGGTGGGTGCCTTTATCTGCAAGCGATTCATCTTACAACGCAATTCACTTTCCCGACAAGATGAATGAACGAACAATGAAAATGCAAAGCAAAGTTGCATTGGAACATCCAGACTGGTTTATACTGGATAAGGATGGAAACAGAGTTCAGATTTCATGGTGGAATTCATTTTATCTTTGTCCTGCTGTTAAAGAAGTAAGAGACTATTATAAAGATTTTACTAAAAAGGTTTTTGATGACTGGGATTTTGATGGTTTCAAAATAGACGGGCAGAATTTCAATGCAGTACCGCCCTGCTATAACCCGGCTCATCATCATAAATCCCCATATGAATCGACTTATGCTGTACCGGAATATTTCAAAGACATATTAACAACGATAAAAAACATAAAAAAGGATGCGGTCATTCAGCTTTGTCCGTGCGGTACAAATTTTTCAGTTTATAATATTCCTTATACAAATCAATTCGTCGGATCAGATCCTACAAGTCCATGGCAGGTAAGGCTGCGCGCCAAAACTTATAAGGCATTAGTTGGAAACAATATTGCTTACAGCGGAGACCATGTTGAATTGACGTGCAGAAAGTGGAGCGATAAAGAAAATAAGTTTATAGTTATTGGTCCCGAAGATTTTGCATCCACAGTTGGACTTGGCGGAGTAATATCAACAAAATTTACTCATCCCGATATTACGCAGGTTGATTCAAGCTTTATGTTAACTCCGGAGAAAAAAGAAATCTGGAAAAACTGGATGAAGATTTACAATGATGAAAGAATTTCTGAAGGTGAATATCTTAATCTTTATGACATCGCCTTTGATAAGCCGGAAACGCATCTGATTAAAAAAGAAAATACTTTTTACTATTCATTCTTTTCAAATGAAGAATATAACGGACAGGTTGAACTACGTGGTCTTGAGAAAGGAAACTATGAAGTGTTCGACTTTGTAAACGACAAAAATTTAGGTGAAGTAAACAGCAATAATCCTTTTCTGAAAATCAATTTTAAAGATTATCTTCTCCTTCGTCTGAAAAAAATCTAATTGCGGAAAACTTAATGAACAGAATTTTAAATACTTTTATTTGTCTTATATCGTTTTCACTAAACGTTACTTTTGCTCAGTCAGAAGTTACTTATCTTCCTTCCGATGCTAAATTTCCTAATCCTGAACGCGGTTTTTATACCCATACTGAAGGTTGGAATGATGCCGGTGCGCTTACAGCTTCGCAGTTAAGCGGATTGAAAAGCAAGAACCAGACATTAATTTTACGGTTGTATTACATCCCCAAATGGAGAAACGCTGATCTGCCTTCAACCTTTCTTAATATGCTTCAGAAAGATTTTAATACTATGCGGCAATACGGAGTTAAATGCATCCTGCGTTTTGCATACTCAAATGCAATCGGAACTGCTGATGCACCGTTGAGTGTAGTACTTAATCATCTTGAACAACTTAAACCTTACCTTCAAGCGAATTATGATGTAATAGCGTTTATGCAAGCCGGTTTCATAGGAGCCTGGGGCGAATGGCATTCATCCACAAATAATCTTGATAATACTTCAAGCAGATCCGCAATCCTGAAAAAGATTCTTGAAGTGCTTCCGCCGGAAAGGATGGCACAGGTAAGAACACCATACTTTAAGCAATCTATTTTTAACAATTATAATCCATTAACTGAAGAGCAGGCTTTTACACAAACAGAATTTTCACGTACAGGTCATCATAATGATTGCTTTCTTGCAAGCGAAGATGATTATGGAACATACCAGGATACAACAAAAGACAAAACTTACATTTCACTGGATACACGTTTTGTTCCGATTGGAGGAGAAACCTGTAATCCAACAACATATTCGGAATGTGTAAATGCAATTTACCAGGTTCAAAGATTGCATTGGACTTATGTTAACAGCAATTATCATCAGACTGTTTTAGGCAACTGGCAGAAATCGGGCTGCTATGATGAATTTGTTAAGAAGTTAGGTTACAGGTTTGAGTTAATTGACGGGCAGTTTACCGATTCTACAAAACCGAATGGTACATTATCGGTAAAATTGAAAATAAGAAATATCGGCTATGCATCACTTTACAACCCGCGTGATGTTGAAATGATTTTAAGAAATGAAGCCGACACTTTTTTTGTAAAGCTTGATACTGATCCGCGATTGATTATGTCCGGCGATACAGTTGAGATTACTGCTGACCTCGGTATCCCGTCAACTATTAATGATGGTAATTATGAATTGCTTTTAAATCTTCCCGATCTGCTTTCGTCAATTCATTATAATCCTGCTTATTCAATCAGGCTTGCAAATATGGATTTATGGGAGCAGGTTACTGGTTACAACAAACTGAATGTAATGGTAAATATTAATCAGAATAATTCTTCACCGGATTATACAGGTATAAAAGTATTTGAACCATTAACAATTCCAACATCCGTTGAAGATGAGAGAAAGAGCAATCGATTGGATTATAAACTTAAAGTGAGCAACTACCCAAATCCTTTTAATAATGAAACAAAAATAGTTTATAACTTAGACCGGGCAGGAGACGCGACATTAAAAATTTATAATATGCTTGGGCAGGAAATTCAAACTCTTGTTAATGAAACGCAGGATATAGGTGAATACGAAGTTGACTTTAGTACAGATAATTTATCCAGCGGTATTTATTTTTATGTGCTAAAAATAAAAAGCCAGGTGGCAACCGGCAAAATGATTTTGTTAAAATAAACCGAACTAAGTTTTACAAGAGGTAAAATGAAAAATCTTTTAATTGTTTTTGTGGCAGCAATTCAACTTATTGCTTTTGCACAAGATAAAAATGCCTTTCTTAAAGATGATGGTAAGCAGGTAACCATAGGTAATTCATTTATTGAAAGGACTATAAATGTTGCTTCCGATAAAATCGGCACAACAAAAATAAAAAATAAAGTTTCGGGCAAGGAATATTCTGTTACCTCAGATGAAATTGAATTACAAATAGTCTTTGCGGGCTTTGGACCCGCATACGGTAAAAACCAGAATGGAGAAAATCCTTCTTCATTAACAATAAAAGATTTTAATTACAACGGTTATGAAAAGAAGGAACTGAACGATGGGAGCAAAAGACTGACGCTTAACTTCTCCCGCGAAGATTATCTTTTTAAATTCCGCCTGAGTGTCAACTACGAAATATTTCCCAATGACTTTTATATAAGGAAATGGGTTGAGATTGCCGACAGTTCAGAGGGAATTCATTTTCTTGACAGGGTTAATGTAGAAAATCTTGTATTTGAAGATAAAGATTTTTCAAATGGCTCATTCGGTCAGCCGTTGTTTAATAAAGATATTTTTCTTGGAGTTGAGTATCCTGCTGTTGAAACTACAATTGAAGGGGGCAAAATTAAGTCCGGTTATCTTGTAGCAAGAAAAATTACCCCGAAAAAATTTATTAGCTACAAGTCAGTAATTGGAGTTTCGGAAAATCAAAACAAGCTTTCACAAGCATTCCTTAAATATGTCGAAAGAATAAAAGTACGCGGTACAAGAGATTTTCTGCTTTACAATTCCTGGTACGACTTCCGCAATAAAGCAATTGCAGAAGGTGAAGAAAGCATTATGAACGAAAAGAATGTTCTTCATCGTATTGAAACATTTAAAAATATTATGTTGGATAAATATGGAATTACTCTCGATGCATTTGTGCTTGACGACGGCTGGGATAATTACAGGAGCATCTGGGAAATTGATACGACTACATTACCTCATAAGTTCAACCCGTTCCTTGAACCATTAAAAGAAATGAAAACATCACTCGGTATGTGGGCTTCTCCATTCTGCGGTTATTCAAATAGGGACGTCCGTGTAAAATGGGGAGAGGAACATGGCTATGAGGGTACCGGCGATTTTCTTTGCTTTGTGGGGAAAAATTATAAAGAGCAGTTCAAAAAGAAAATGGTGGAGTACACAAGAGATTTTCATATCGGTTATTTTAAGTGGGACGGGTTTTTACTTGCATGCAATGAAACACAGCATGGGCATTTACCCGGGGCATATTCACGCGTTGCTTTGATTGATACTTACATTGAAATGATGAGAGAGGTAAGAAAAATAAATCCGGATTTGTTTATCAATATTACAATCGGCAGCTGGCTTTCACCATGGTGGTTACAATATGTTGATTGCCTCTGGATGCAGGGTGAGGATTACGCCTACGCAGAAGATGTTCCTTCAATGAATCCGCGTGATAAAGCGATTACCTATCGTGATGCAGTTTTGTGGGATGATTTCCAGAATCAGAATCTTGTATTTCCAATGTCAAGTTTGATGACACACGGAATTATTAAAGGAAGACTGAATTTTCTTGGCGGCAAGGATGAATCACTCCAGTCATTTTCGAATGAAGTGGTTATGTACTTTATGCGTGGTGTGATGATGTGGGAGCTTTATGTTTCCCCCGATTTGTTATCAGACGGCGAGTGGAATGCAATTGCTTCATCCGTTAAATATTCAAAGGCGAATAAGGAGGTTCTTGCCAATACAAAAATGATTCTCGGCAATCCTTTAAAGCGTGAAGCATATGGTTATGTTCACTTAACAAAGGAGAAGGGAATTGTACTTCTGAGAAATCCTTATGTTGAAGCGAAAGATGTTGAGATTAAGCTGACTGAAAATTTAGGTGAACTTGATCAATCGAAAGAATACTATCTGCGGGTAGTCTATCCTTATAATTTTATTTATTCAAAACCGGTAAAGGCAAATCAGTCCGTTAAGTTTGATCTTGATAGCTACGAAATGAAAGTGATTGAATTAATTCCTGCCGAAAAACTTTCAAAGGATTTGCCGGTCGGTATTCGGTATGAACTTAGCAGTGACGGGAAAGTAACTACATTCAGCGGGAAAGATAATAAGCAATCAGTTAAGACCGATAAAAATATTTCCTGGGATAAAAATGAAAACCAGGTAACCGGGAAAACAAAATGTAAAGTGCCGTATAATTATGCCAACTCAAGAATTGCAATTCTTTTTGAACCCAAAGAAAAATTGCAGAAGAAAGCAAAACCCGAACTTGAAATTACTGTGAATGGAAAGAAACAGGAATTGCAGATAGAAGAAGAAAACGGTAAATGGTTCTGGTTCTCTGCTTCCGTTGAAAAAGGAGAGAATAATATTGAGTGGAAGATTACATCAGGTAAATACAAAGACGGTAAAGTTAATGTCTGGCTTTTTGCAGATGAGGTTTTAGAAGCTAAAGAATTGAGCGCCAATCCATCTAATAAAGAAGTTACTCTTCCAAAGCCATATGATTCGAATATTAAAAAGATTAGCTCAAATATTTATAAAGACATAATTTTATAAAAAATAAATTAACTAGCTTCGTATCGATCAAAGTATCGTTAATACATAAGAAATTTATATAAGGAATTAAGCATGCATCTGCAGATTATTGACTGGGTTATTGTTGGAGCAACATTAGTAATTTGTTTCTTCCCTGCGCTCTTCTTTGGAAAGCGCGCAGGTAAAAGCACATCTGAATTTTTTGTCTCCGGAAGATCCGTACCCTGGTGGCTTGCAGGATTGTCTATGGTGGCAACAACATTCAGCAGTGATACACCGAATCTTGTTACAGACATAGTAAGGCGTAATGGCGTTGCAGGCAACTGGGTTTGGTGGGCTTTTGTGCTTACCGGTGTGGCAACTGTTTTCTTCTATGCAAGATTATGGAGACGTTCAAACGTAATGACGGATCTGGAATTTTATGAAATCCGTTACTCGGGAAAAGCAGCAAGCTTTGTCCGCGGTTTCCGTGCAATTTACCTGGGATTCTTTTTTAATTGTATTATTATGGCTACTGTAAATTTAGCCGCCTGTAAAATTGCGGCTATACTATTCGGGCTTCAGCCATGGCAGACACTTTTATTAGTTGGAACACTTAACGTTATATTTGCAACTCACTCCGGCTTGTGGGGTGTGCTTGTAATAGATATGATTCAGTTCTTTATAAAAATGACAGCAGTAATTGCTGCGGCATATTTTGCTTTGCAGCTTCCGCAGATTGGCGGATTAACCGGACTTGTAGATAAATTATCTGCTGTTAAAGGTCCTAACGGATTAAACTTCTTAGATATTCTTCCTGACTTTACAAACAACTGGGATATTGCAATTGCAGTATTTATAATGCCAATAGCCGTACAATGGTGGGCAGTCTGGTATCCGGGTGCAGAGCCGGGTGGTGGAAGTTATATTGCCCAGCGAATGCTTGCATCGAAATCGGAGAAGGATTCACTTGGTGCTGTGTTGTTTTTTAATGTTGCGCATTATGTGCTTCGCCCATGGCCATGGATTTTAGTTGGTCTTTGTTCAATTATTGTCTATCCACAGCTTTCGGATATTCAGAAAGCATTCCCGAATCTTAATCCGAATTTACTTGGACATGATATTGCTTACCCTGCAATGTTAAAATTTCTTCCGGTTGGATTTATTGGTTTGATGGTTGGTGGTTTAATTGCAGCCAACTCTTCAACAATTCTAACGCATCTTAACTGGGGCGCTTCATACTTGGTGCATGATCTTTACAGGCGCTTCCTTAAAAAAGATGCTACTGAAAAACATTATGTGTTGGCGGGACGTTATTCAACCGTGCTTTTATTCGTTTGCTCTTCTGCTCTTGTGTTTGCATTAAGCAGCGCAAAAGATGCGTTCGATATAATTCTGCAGATTGGCGCCGGCACCGGTTTATTATATCTTGTTCGTTGGTTCTGGTGGCGCGTAAATGCATGGAGTGAAGTTGTTGCAATGATCAGCTCTTTTATCGTTTCAATTGTTTTGCTAATCTTAAACAGAAATGGGATATACATAAGCACACACGCGGGTTTATTGATTACTATAGCTTTTACAACTATATGCTGGGTGCTTACCGCTTACCTTGGTCCGCAGACAGACAAGAAAGTTTTAATTGAATTTTATAAAAAAGTGCGTCCGTTTGGTCCCGGCTGGTCGCACATTAAAGCAGAAGTTGCTGCAAGCGAAGGTGAGGAAATTAAAATACGGGAAAATATTCCTCTTGCGTTGGTTGGATGGGTAACAGGATGTGCAGTAATCTGGTCAGCCCTGTTCACGGTTGGTAATTTTTTATATGGCAGATTAAACTATGCCTTTATTCTTCTGGCAGTATTTGTTGTCAGCGGCATTGTTTTAATACGTACCATCAACAAACTATGGTCAGATAATAACAAATAACATTTCATTATAGGTATATAAATAAATATGGATCTAAAAATATCTACGCCAGGACGCGTTTGTTTATTCGGAGAACACCAGGATTATCTTCAGCTGCCGGTTATTCCATGTGCTATTTCATTAAGAATAGCGATGGATGGTGAAAAAAGAAACGATAATAACGTAAATATAAATTTACCGGATATAGATTCTGCGGAATCTTTTGTTCTTAACGGAAAATTGCATTATGAACAGGAACGTGATTACTTTAAAAGTGTTGTTAACGTAATGATAAAACATGGCTTTTCTTTTTCAAAAGGGTTTGATTGCACAGTAAAAGGAAATATCCCGATCAATTCCGGTACATCAAGTTCCTCTGCGCTGATAGTTACGTGGGTAAATTTTCTTTCAAGAATGAGCGACCAGACCAAAATACTTTCCGATGAAACAATAGCTAAGTATGCACACGAGGCGGAAGTGCTAGAGTTTAATGAACCCGGTGGAATGATGGACCATTACTCAACTGCACTTGGCGGAGTAATTTATTTAAGTTTCCATCCGCAGATTTCAATTGAAAAATTTCCGGATAATCTTAAAACATTTGTGCTTGGTGATTCGGGTGAACCGAAAGACACAAAGTTCATTTTAGCAAGAGTAAAAAACCAGATTGTAGAAGTTGTTAAAAAATTAAGAGAAACCCATAAAGATTTTTCTTTGCAAACCGCCACCCTGGATACAATTGAATCTTATTCATCGGAATTAACAGAAGAACAGATTGATCTTCTTAAAGGAACAATTATTAATCGTGATATTACTTTTGAAGCGCGTGAAGAACTTCTTAAAGAAAAAATTGATGATGTTTATATCGGAAAACTGCTGAACAAACATCAGGGTATTTTAAGGGATACACTTCAGATATCAACACCAAAGATTGACAGAATGATTAAAGCTGCCCTTGAGGCAGGTGCTGTAGGCGCAAAGATAAACGGCTCGGGTGGTGGCGGATGTATGTTTGCATATGCACCAAACAATCCCGAAGCTGTTGCAAAGGCGATTGAAGAAGCCGGCGGAAAAGCTTTTATTGTTCAACCGGATAGCGGAACAAAAGCAGAAAAAATTGAGAAGGCAGCCTGATGGATAAAAACCTTGTAATACTTGCCGGCGGAATTTCATCCCGTATGAAAAAATCTGTTGTTAGCGAAAGCGATATTGATAAAAAATTAATTAACGATGCGGATGAAAAATCGAAATCAATGATTGGTGTTGGAAATAACTATCGACCGTTCCTGGATTACCTTTTATTCAATGCAAACAAAGCGGGATACAAAGACGTAACAATTGTTATCGGTGAAAAAGACAATTCAATTAAAGATTATTACGGCTATAAAAATAGCGGGAATAAATTTCTTGATCTTGAAATTACTTATGCGGTTCAATTCATTCCTGATGGAAAAGAAAAACCACTTGGTACTGCCGATGCGCTTTACCAGGCGGTTAAACTAAGAAGCGACTGGAAAGGGAAAAAGTTTTCTGTTTGCAACAGCGATAATCTTTATTCTGTTGAAGCTCTTGATTTGATGTTGAAAACAGAGTATAAAAATGCAATGCCGGATTATGATCGTTCAGCGCTCGATTTCGAAGTTGAAAGGATAGAAAAGTTTGCGGTTACAATTAAAGACGATGAAAATTTTCTGCTTGATATAATTGAAAAGCCTGATGCGGATTCGATTGAAAAAGCAAGAGATACAAATAATGTAATCGGTGTAAGCATGAATCTTTTCAGCTTAGATTATGATATGATTTATCATTTCCTTGAAACCGTGCCTTTTAATCCGGTTAGAAATGAAAAAGAATTGCCCGATGCAATTAAGCTTATGCTTAAGGAATATCCCAAATCTTTATTCTGCTACCCGTTTGCAGAGCACGTTCCTGATCTTACAAATAAGAGCGACATTATAAAAGTAAAAAAATACCTCGAAGAAAATTTTACAAACATTTTATAAATCAGCGATGAAGAAAGTAAGTAGAAAAAACAAGATCAGAAGAAATTTAATTCTTCGCGAGCTTGTGGAAAACGGCCAGTTATCCTTAAGCGAACTGAAAGACAGAACGGGAATAACTCTGCCGGTTGTTTCAGATCTCGTAACCAAACTTAAAAAGGAAGGATTAATTCTTGAAGTAAAGGATAAAGAAATTACTTCTGCAGGAAGACCGCCGGTAATTGTTAAGCTGAACGGAAAAGCCGGGTATGTTCTTGGAATCGACTTCGGACGCATCTACACTAATTTTATACTTGTAGACCTTGAATTAAATATTGTTGCCGAAGTCAGAAAGAAATCCATTCCACTAAGTAATGACATTTCAATAATAGATAAACTTGAATCGGAAATAAATAAGATACTTGAGCACTCAAAAGTTAAATGGAAAAATATGCTCGGCATTGGTCTTTCAATCCCTGGTATTGTAAGCGGTGAAAAAGGAATTAGTAAGACTTATTTAAACTTTGGTGATGTTCCGCTGCGCGAGACTTTAAGAAACAGGTTTAAGCTTCCTGTTCATATTGAACATGACGTTAAAGCGATGACACTTGGCGAGCTTTGGTTTGGTGAAGCTAAAAAAGCAAAATGTGCATTGTGCTTAAATCTTGGATGGGGCTTAAGCCTTGGTGTTGTAATTGACGGAAGGCTTTATTACGGCAGCGAAGGCTTTGCCGGGGAGTTCGGACATATTCAAATTAAAACTGACGGACCACTTTGTTATTGCGGAAAACATGGCTGCCTTGAAACGCTTGCCTCAGGAAAGGCGATTACACAGATTGCCCGTGAGAAAATTGCAAATGGTGCTTCTACAATAATTACCGCAAACGGAGATAAGGAGCTTAATGATATTGATTCCACTTCTGTGCTTGAAGCTGCAAGTCAGGGTGATCAGTTCTCAATAGAATTAATTGAAGAAGCGGGAAAGTATCTTGGGCAGGGAATAGGAATCCTTATAAATATTTTAAATCCCGATAAAATTATTCTTGGCGGCGGTATTGCAAATGCAGCCCGTTATTTAATTGATTCGATTACAAGCACGGCGCTTAAGCAATCTCTTGTTCATTTAAATAAGAATGTAAAGTTTGTTCCTTCTGAACTTGGATGGAAAGCCGGCGCACTTGGTGTTGCTATGCTTGCAGCAAGAGATCTTTTTGAAGTAGAACATCTTAATCCTACCGCTTATGTATGATGAACTATAATTTTGCGATGACATAAATTTCTTGTAATGATTCATATGAAAAAAATAAGAGAAGTTAAGGAGCAAAATGGATTCGGTTACATTAACAGAAATAAAAAGACAGCAAAAAGGCTGGAAGGAAGCTTTCAAATATTTAGAAACCAAAAGTGAAAATGTAAAAGTAAAATTTCTTAAGTATAAAAACAGAACCTGGATTTTTACCGGCTGCGGTACTTCACTTTATATCGCACAAACAGCAAGCTATTGCTTTACTAAAATAACCGGTATTCAATCAAAAGCTGTTGCTGCTTCAGAAGTTATTATTTCTCCCGAAATAGTTTTTCCAAACGATGAATTTGTTCTTGTACCTATTTCAAGATCGGGAACAACGACAGAAATTGTATTAGCCGCAAGAAAATCCGGGAAAGAATTTTCAATACCAACCATTGCAGTTTCATGCACCTCAGAATCTGAACTTGTTGGTGAATGTGACAATGCAATTACATTTCCGTTCCAAAGAGAAGAAAGTGTTGTAATGACAGGTTCATTCCTTACAATGCTGCTGAGTATAATTTATCTTGCTTTAGAACTTTCGGAAGACACAAATGAAAAATTGAGAAGTGAACTGACCACATTGCCGGATGGTAGCGAAAAGCTCATGCTTTCAAATGAATTATACATAAAAGAAATAGCTTGCAAACTTGATCTTAATGAATTTGTATTTCTTGGTCAGGGACCGATGTATGGCCTTGCAAATGAAGCTGCACTTAAAATGCAGGAGATGACAATTTCTGTTGCGCAGGGTTATCATACTTTAGAATACAGGCATGGTCCAAAATCTACCTGTGCAGAAAATACATTTGCCGCTGTTATGTTGTCGGATAATGGATTTGATCTGGAAGCAAAGTTAATTCCCGAGTTGAAAGACTTTGGCGCTTCAACTTTGGTTTTATATTCTGATACGGAAAGGGAGCATGTTAATAAAGCAGATTTTAAAATTGAAATTCCCAAAGGTTATTCAGATTTAATGAAACCATTTTTCTATTTACCTCTGCTTCAGCTTCTTGGCTATTACCGTGCGGTTGCAAAAGGAATAAATCCCGACAGTCCGAAAAACTTAACGCAGGTTGTAAAATTTTAGGAGAAGTGAAGTGAAAAGGTTGGACGTTGTTGTCGTAGGTGAGCTTAATGTTGATTTGATTTTGCAGGATATCCCTTCTTTCCCTGAGCTTGGCAAAGAAAAGATTGCAGGCAATATGATTCTTACTATGGGGAGCGCCTCGGCAATTTTCGCATCCAACATTGCAAAGCTTGGGTTGAAAGTTGGCTTTGTTGGTAAACTTGGTAAAGATAGCTTTGCTGATATTGTTCTGGAAGGACTTAAAAGCAGAAACGTTGAAACAAATGGTATTCTCCAGGATGAAAAAGTTAAAACGGGAATTACAGTCGCACTTACATTCCCAAATGATTATGCGATGATTACTCATATGGGAGCGATGAAAGATTTCAAACTTGAAGATATTGATCTTAGTTATCTTGATAAGGCACGACATTTACATTTTGCTTCATTTTACCTGCAGCCGGGAATGCGGCCCGGAGTTGCAGAGCTTTTCAGAATTGCAAAACAAAAAGGATTAACAACATCGTTTGATCCGGGCTGGGACCCGGATGAAAAATGGGGAAGTGATATTCTTGAAGTGCTTGATTATACTGATGTATTTATGCCTAATGAAAATGAAGCAATATTTATTTCCGGGAAGAAAAACATTCAGGATGCGGCAGAGGAATTGGGTAAGCATTCAAAAGTTGTAATGATTAAGTTGGGAAGCAAGGGCTCTCTTTGCAAAACAGGAAAAGAAACTCTTAAAACAACTGTATTCAATGTAAATCCGGTTGATACTACCGGAGCAGGTGATAGTTTTAATTCCGGATTTCTTTACGGATATGTAAATGGTAAAGATCTGAAAGCATGTGTTATGTACGGAAGCGCGTGCGGTGCTATTGCTACAACTAAAATAGGCGGCACTTCTGCATCACCCGATTTTAATGAAATGCAAAAATTTCTTGCCGGTCACACCGAAAACATCTTCTCAAACTGAGCTGATGACAAAAATATTTTCAGATATAATAAAGGAACAGAAACAAAATAACCCGCTGGGGATATATTCTGTTTGTTCTTCTCATCCCTTTGTAATTGAAGCTGCGATAAAACAGGCCATTGAAGATAAATCAGAAATATTAATTGAGGCAACATCAAACCAGGTGGATCAGTTTGGCGGTTATACAGGAATGACTCCGAATGATTTTGCTGGTTATGTATATTCTATTGCAGAAAGATTATCTCCTCCAGGAGAAAAGATTATACTTGGGGGTGATCATCTTGGTCCTAACGTGTGGCAGAGCGAACCGGCTGAATCCGCAATGCAAAAAGCAAAAGAACAGATTGCAGCATATGTTTCCGCGGGCTTTAAAAAAATTCACCTTGATGCAAGTATGCGGTGTGCAGATGATGCTGCGTATCTTACAGATGAAATTATTGCATACAGAACTGCGGAGCTTTGCAAAATTGCAGAAGAAACAGCAGCAAAAATAAATTTTGAATATCTTCCTTATTATGTGATCGGAACAGAAGTGCCTGTTCCCGGCGGTTCACAATTAAAAGAAGAAACACTTCACATTACCAGTCCGGAAGACGTTAATCGTTTTATTTCCGTTACAAAAAATATCTTCAGGAAAAACAATCTTGAAAATGCATGGCAAAGAGTAATTGCAGTTGTTGTTCAACCGGGAGTTGAGTTCGGTGATGCTGAAATACATGATTATGATAGGAAAAAAGCAGCAGAACTTTCTGCATTTATAAGTTCACAGGACATGGTTTACGAAGCGCATTCTACAGATTACCAGACCGGATCATCACTTAAGGAAATGGTTGAAGATCATTTTGCAATTTTAAAAGTTGGTCCCTGGTTAACCTATTCTTTTCGCGAGGCAGTCTTTGCTTTAGAAGCAATTCAGAATGAAATGTTTGCCGGCAGGAAAGATATTTATTTATCAAAGCTTAAGTCAGTCCTGGAAGAAGTAATGATTGCTGATCCTAAATATTGGAAGAATCATTATAAAGGAAGCGATACTGAAAGATCATTCTCGCGCAAGTATAGTTATAGCGACAGGGCAAGATATTACTGGACGAACAAGCAAGTGAACGATGAATTAAATCTGCTGTTGGAAAACCTGAATAGGGTAAATATTCCGCTTACTCTTTTAAGCCAGTATTTACCAGCTCAGTATGAAGCAGCGAGAAATGGAATTATCAAACTATCTCCGGAAGAAATAATAATTCATAAAATAAGGACAGTATTAAAAAATTATTCTAAAGCTTGTCGAATTAATTAAAAAAATTTTTAGTGGAATAAAATGAAAGAAAAAAAATGGTTGATGTATGCTGTAATTACAACTTTGTTCTGGGGTGTGTGGGGTGCATTTATTGAAATCCCGGAGAAAGCCGGATTCCCGGCAACACTTGGTTATGTCGTCTGGGCGTTAACAATGGTTCCATGCGCATTAATCGGAATGAAAATTATTGACTGGAAATTAGAGTACGATAAAAAATCAGTTCTGCTTGGTTCTATTGTTGGCTTTACAGGTGCAGGCGGTCAGCTTGTTTTATTCCAGGCTTTAAGGCTTGGTCCCGCTTATCTTATCTTTCCAATAATTTCTCTTTATCCCGTTATTACAATTTTTTTATCAGTGGTATTTCTTAAAGAGCGGGCAAGTAAAAAAGCATGGACGGCAATAATTCTTGCTTTGATGGCAATCTTTCTTTTGTCTTATTCACCGAATGGAAATGGAATTGTAACAGGTTACCTGTGGCTTGCTCTGGCTTTTTTAGTTTTTCTTGCATGGGGAATTCAGGCATACGTAATGAAGTTTTCAAATGAGTCCATGAAAGCAGAAAGCATTTTCTTTTATATGATGCTGACCGGTTTGCTCCTTATTCCTTTTGCTTTAATGATGACGGATTTTTCGCAGGCAATTAACTGGGGATTTAAGGGGCCATATCTTGCAGCAATAATCCAGGTTCTCAATTCGATAGGAGCTTTAACTCTTGTATATGCAGTCCGGTATGGCAAAGCAATAATTGTAGTTCCAATGACATCACTTGCACCGGTTATAACAATTATACTTTCACTTATTGTTTACAGTGTCTTTCCGCCTGCGCATTTTATAGCAGGAATTGTTCTGGCCTCCGTGGCAATTTATTTAATGGCAGAATAGAATAAAAATAATTGGTAACAGGATTTCGTAAAATATTTTGATGAGTTTATTATGAAATTAAAAATTACTTTGTTGCTTTTAACAGCTACTCTTTTGTTTCCGCAAATTACAAACTGGCAGAAGGTAATTCCTGAAACTAAAGTAGCAATCCAATATTACTCACCTGAGCGAACGGGCAGTTTCCTGAATGTTAAAAACACTGATGTTAAAAATACTGATCTTGGTTCCAGTCTCACCTTTAGTAACGAATGGACAAAATCTGTTTTAACATTCAGGTATTATGAAAATGATATTGAACTTGCAGGCGAGATTAATAATCTTACCGAAAGCGATTTATGTCTTACTTTAAAAATTGTCTTTCCCCTGAAAGACAAAGATTCCTTAAGCTGGAATAACGATATGGATAACAGCTTCATAATTCAACAGGGAAAAATTTATTCAAACTATGTTGAAGTAAGCACAACAATTCCGCCGGCAGGCTCATTCAACGCTATTGGAAAAGAGAATGGCGGATATGGAGATAAAATCGGAACGGGTCAGATGTCATTTTATCCTTTGGCTTCTGTTTCTACTGCTTCGGTTGGATATGGAGTTGGATTGGATTTAAGTATTCCGCTTGTATACCACTTATCATACAATCCTGATGAAGGATTGATTGCGGAATTTGATCTTGCTCTTACCTCACGCACAACAAAATTTCCTAATCGTTCATTTTTTAAATTACAGCTTTTTGAACATGATCCCGGCTGGCATTTCCGTTCAGCACTTAAAAAATATTATGAAATAAATCCCGATCAATTTAAGAAGAGAGTTGCAAAGGAAGGAATCTGGCTGCCCTTCACTCCTCTTCATTCAATAAAAGGCTGGGAGGATTTTGGTTTTGCATTTCATGAAACAGACTGGCGTGCTAAAGATTCGGGAGTAAAAGGTAAATCTACAATTGAAGCGGACAGAAATGCCGGAGTATACAGCTTTCAATATACTGAGCCGTGGGACATTCAGATTCCAATAAAAAATTTAAATGCAGATTATAATGAAGTGATAAGTGACCGGACAATTCCTGCTGAACACAGAGAATATTTGAAATCCAGTGCAACATTAGATAAAAATAATTTATGGCAGACACGTAAACTGGAAACCCCGTGGTTTGAAAGCGGCTGGGCTGTAAGCATTACTACAAATGTTGATCCTGAAATTACAAATCTTAACAGGTACCAATTTGTCTGTAAAGATGAGATCAATCCTTCCATTAAAATGAATGTCGACGGAATATATTTCGATTCTATGGAATGGAACTGGCATCATGATCTGAATTATAACACCAAACATTTCGAATATGCCGATTATCCGCTGACATTTTCATCTTCACTTACTAATCCAAAACCTGCAATATGGAATTACTCCTCAGAATTTGAGATGATGAAAAAAGTTGCCGATGAGATGCATGCAAAAGGAAAGTTTACAATGGGTAATGGATTTGGCTTTACTCCGTTTGCTCCAGGCATCCTGGATTTGTTTGGCGCAGAATTAAGTCTGTATTCAAAAGGTGATGCTGATAAAAGAAAGCTGCAATTCAACCGGGCAATTTCTACCCAGAAGCCGATAGTGTTTTTGCTTAACGAAGGCTTGAATGATAAAGTGTTCAGCACTCCGCCGTATAATGGTTACATTCAATATTTTGAAAAGATGTTGTTTTACGGATTCTTTCCTTCATTCTTTAGTGTTGATGCGGCGAATGATCCTTACTGGCAGGATTCAACGCGCTACAATATCGGCAGACCATTCTTCAAAAAGTATATTCCGGTAATAAAAGAAATTGCTGCTGCAGGCTGGGAGCCTGTTACTTATCTTAAAATAAGCAGCACTGAAATTGCCGCAGAACGCTTTGGTGATGATTTGTACAATGGATTATACTTCACATTAAAGAACGAAAGTACCAGGGATGAGTTAGTGAATCTATCACTAAATACAACGTGCTTTAATGAAATTGATTTCAGGAATCCGGTAGTTGAAGAACTGCTTGATAAGAAAATGATCGAAACAAATGTTACTGGTAATGAAATCAAATTTAATTATCTTTTGCCTGCAAATTCAGTAAGGGTTATTAAAATAAGCGGCAATAAAAATTAACCATGGTAATTGATCAAAATTTATTAAACGAACTTTCTGACTTTTATAAAGAACTAGATAAAGCTATCAACAGGATAGAAAAGTATCACAAGGATAATATGAACTGTGGTAAGGGCTGTAAGGATTGTTGTATTGACGGCATTACTGTTTTTGAGGTGGAAGCAAAATACATTAAACACCATAATCCGACTTTAAGAAATTTTAAGCCGGTAAATAAAAAAGGTTGTCCATATCTTGATGAAAAAAATGAATGTATAATTTACGAAACCAGACCTTACATTTGCCGCACACAGGGTTTACCTTTAAGATGGATTGACGATTCCGGGAATGAAGCGGTTGAGATGCGGGATATTTGTCCATTAAATGAAAAACAAATAAATGTAGAATCGCTTCCACAAAAGCAAGTCTGGTACATTGGTCCGTTTGAATCGAAGCTCGCCTCACTTCAATTTAAATATGGGAAAGGGAAGATGAAGAGAGTGGAATTAAAAACTTTATTTAAGGGTTAATAAACTTCTTCATTCAAGGTTTGCTTGCTTTAATTTAGAATCGAAACATTTTTAATTTAGAACAAAGAATATCGAATTTCAAAAGGTTAATGAATTACATCTTTAAAAGCCCCTTCCCAGCCAGAGGCTGGTAAACCTTGGGGAAGGCCTGCCGGCAAGGCAGGGGATGGGCTTTTAATATCCCAATACCGGTGCAAGCCACCTTTCTATTTCTTCTATGTTCATTCCTTTTCTTTTCGAGTAATCAATAATCTGGTCTTTATTAATCTTTCCGGTTGTAAAATATTTTGCTTCGGGATGAGCAAAATATAAACCGCATACAGAAGCAGCAGGATACATTGCCAGCGATTCAGTTAAATGGATTGACGCATTTTTTTTTGCCTGCAGTAATTCAAATAAAAGTTTTTTCTCCGTGTGATCCGGCTGAGCCGGGTAACCGGGTGCAGGACGAATACCGCGGTATTTTTCTTTTACAAGTTCTTCATTAGAAAAAGATTCATCTGCAGCATAGCCCCAGTATTTTTTCCTAACATCTTCATGAAGCTTTTCTGCAAATGCCTCGGCTAATCTGTCTGCCAATGCTTTGATGAGTATTGAGTTATAGTCGTCGTGTTCGCTTTCAAACTTCCTGATAAGCTCCTCAATTCCAATTCCCGCTGTAACTGCGAATGCGCCGATGTAATCTCTTATACCGCTTTCTGCGGGAGCAATAAAATCTGCCAGGGCAATATTTTTTGTGTTTGCGGATTTTAATCCCTGTTGCCTTAAAGTATGGAAAGTAGTTACAATTTTACTTGCCGATGCATCAGCATAAACTTCAATATCATCCCCCACGCTGTTTGCCGGAAATAAACCCAACACGGCTTTCGCTTTAAGGAGCTTATCAGTGATTACCTTATCTAAAAGTTTATTTGCATCTTCAAACAGTTTTTTTGCTTCGCCGCCGTACCTTTCATCATTAAAGATGGCAGGATATTTTCCTTTCATTTCCCACGTAAGGAAGAAAGGAGTCCAGTCAATGTAATTCCTTAATTCCTCAAGTGGATAATCCTGAAAAATTTTTAATCCCAGCATTGCCGGTTTAGTAATTTGAGCTTTTGACCAATCATAATCGGGTTTGTTAAGTCTTGCTTCTTCAATTGAAATAAAATTCTTTTCAGATGATTTCCTTTTGTAATCTTCTCTAAGCGAATGATATTCTTCTTTAATCTTATTAATAAATTCATCTTTTCTTTCGGAAGACCCGATCAGGCTGCTTACTACAGGAACGCTTTTGGAAGCATCAAGTACATGCACGGTTGTTCCTGAATAAGCGGGCGACACTTTTACTGCTGTATGAACTCTTGATGTTGTTGCTCCTCCGATTAACAATGGAATTTTTAATCCTTGTCTTTCCATCTCCTTTGCAACGTGAACCATTTCATCAAGAGATGGGGTAATCAATCCGCTCAATCCTATGATATCAACATTCTCTGCTATTGCTGTTTCAATTATTTTTGATGCCGGAACCATTACACCAAGATCAATAACTTTATAGTTGTTGCAGCCAAGTACAACACCAACAATGTTTTTACCAATGTCATGTACATCGCCTTTTACGGTAGCTAAAAGAATAGAGCCGGTCCCTCTCCTGACAGCCCCTCTCCCAGCCTCTCCCCCAAGGGGAGAGGTGGATGTTTTATTTTCTTTAATATTTTTTGAAATGCTTTCTAAAACTTTTTCGGTTTCATTTATAACTTCGTCATTTGAAAAACGGATAACTCTGAATCCGATTTTGTTTAACCGGTTTGTCCTTTCTTCATCGGATTCTTTGTTTTCGGGAAGCTGATGAGCCAGTCCATCAATTTCAATAATAAGATTTTCAGAAAGACAAATAAAGTCTGCAATGTAAGAACCAATTATATGCTGTCTTCTGAATTTATAATTTTCAAGCTGCTTGGTTTTTAAATTCTCCCATAAGATTAATTCTGCCGTAGTGGGTTCGTTCCTATGTTCAAGAGCAAATTCTTTAAGCAACCCATAAAGTATTGGATCTGCCGTTTCCCATTTAGGCGATTTTAATACTGTGTGAGAATTTTCCTGCTCCCCTTCCCCTGGGGAAGGGGTTGGGGGATGGGCTGTTGGTTTAGCTATAAATGGTTCTAAATATGCCACAGCTTTTTTCATTACTCTTGCGCTTTTTACAACCTGCGGAAGAAACATTTTTCCTGCACCGAACAAATCGCCGACTACATTCATTCCATTCATTAATGGTCCTTCAATTACTTCAAGAGGACTTGAGTATTTCTTCAAGGCTTCTTCGGCATCAATTTCAATGTAGTCAACAATTCCTTTGACCAGTGAGTGCTTTATTCTTTCTTCAACAGAATTTTTACGCCACTCCTCTTCTTCTTTTACTTCAGTTTTTTCATTTCCTTTAAACTTCTCTGCATATTCAATTAATCTTTCGGTTGCATTGTTCCTTCTGTTTAGAATTACATCTTCAACAAGAATTAATAGTTCTTTGGGAATCTCCTCGTAAACTTCAAGCTGGCCGGCATTAACTATACCCATATCCATGCCTGCTTTAATAGCATGGTACAGAAACGCCGAATGCATTGCTTCTCTTACTTTATCATTTCCCCTGAACGAGAAAGATAAATTGCTAACCCCGCCGCTTACTTTTGCATGGGGAAGATTTTCTTTTATCCACTTTGTTGCTTCGATATAATCTACTGCGTAGTTGTTATGCTCTTCAATGCCTGTAGCTATAGCAAAGATGTTCGGATCAAAAATAATATCCTGGGGCGGAAAACCTATTTCTTCTGTAAGGATTTTATATGCACGTTTACAAATTTCAATTTTCCGTTCAAGAGTATCCGCCTGTCCCTGTTCATCGAATGCCATAACAATAGCGGCCGCGCCGTATCTTAAAACTTTACTCGCATGCTCTTTAAATATTTCTTCTCCTTCTTTCATGCTAATTGAATTTACAATGCATTTGCCCTGCAGACATTTTAATCCCGACTCAATAACGGACCATTTTGATGAATCAAGCATTATGGGCAGCTTAGCAATGTCTGGTTCAGCAGAAAGCAGGTTTAAGAATCTTGTCATAACTTTTTCTGAATCGAGCAAACCTTCATCCATGTTAATATCAAGAACGTTGGCTCCACCCTCAACCTGCTGACGGGCGACGCTTAAAGCTTCTTCATATTTTTCTTCACGGAATAGCCTTGCAAATTTTTTAGAGCCGGTTACATTTGTACGTTCGCCTATATTTATAAAGTTTGATTCGGGTCTTACAACAAGCGGTTCCAATCCGCTTAACTTTAAGTAAGGTTCAATAGCGGGAATTTTACGCGGCGGTAGCTCCGCAACAATTTTAGAAAGTAATTGAATATGTTCCGGTGTTGTACCACAGCAACCGCCAACAAGGTTTACAAATCCGCTCCGTGCGTAGTCTTCCATTATTGCAGTCATTTCACTTGCTGTTTCATCATAACCACCAAAAGCATTCGGCAAGCCTGCATTAGGATATAAACTTATGTAGCAGTTTGCTAATTGGGAAAGTTCTTCAATATATGAGCGCATTTGTGCTGCACCGAGTGAGCAGTTAAGACCAACACTTAAAAGATTTTTTGTATGAGCAACCGAGATCCAGAAAGCTTCCAGTGTCTGACCGGACAAAGTTCTGCCGCTTAAATCCACAATCGTCCCGGAAATCATAACGGGAATTTCTTTCCCTGATGAAGAGCATAGTTCATCTATTGCATAAATGGCAGCTTTGCCGTTAAGAGTATCAAAAATAGTTTCTACCAGAAGAATATCTGCGCCGCCGTCAATTAATCCTCTTGCCTGCTGGGCATAAGTTTCTACCAGTTCATCAAAAGTAACCGCCCTGAAACCCGGATCATTTACATTCGGCGAAAGCGAAGCGGTTTTGTTAGTCGGACCAATAGCGCCGGCAACAAATCTTTTTTTATCGGGCCTTTGTTTTGTGAATTCATCAGCGGCTTCTCTTGCAAGTTTAGCTGCGGCAAAATTTATATCATATGTAAACTTTTCTGTGTTATAATCTGATTGAGAAATTCTATTCGCGTTAAAGGTATTGGTCCCAATTATGTCAGAACCGGCTTCAAGAAATGCTTTGTATATATTCTTAATTATTTCTGGCTGGGTCAGGTTTAGGATATCATTATTACCCTTTAAATCATTCGAGTGATTTTTAAACTGTTCACCACGGAAAGCCTCCTCTGATAATTTCATTTTCTGAATCATCGTTCCGCGCGGTCCATCCAAAAGGACAATTCTTTGCTCAAGTAAGTCTGTTAATTGATTAAATATTGTTTTCATCACCTTGTTTTCTTATTAATAATGTGTTTGCTTTTCTTTGAAAAGCATTGATAATATAACTAAATTTGCCTGCAATTAAAATTTAGAGGTTCGTTTATGATAGTAGTAACAGGTGGCGCCGGCTTTATTGGAAGTGCAATTGTATGGCGATTAAATCAGCTTGGCAAAGATGATATATTAATTGTTGATGAACTTGGCGAAGATGAAAAATGGAAAAACCTTGTTGGGTTAAACTTTGCCGATTACCTGGACAAGGGTAACTTTATCGATAGAATTATTGACGGCGATCCTGATCTTGATATAGAAGCGATAATTCACATGGGCGCTTGTTCTTCAACCACGGAAAAAGATGCAGATTACCTCATGCACAATAATTTCAAGTACACACAGGAATTGGCAAAATATTGCATTGGCAACAATGTAAGATTTATTTATGCTTCTTCAGCCGCAACATACGGAAACGGCGAACAAGGATATGATGACAATGAGAAGGAGCTTAATACGCTCCGCCCGATGAATATGTATGGTTACTCCAAACAGCTTTTCGATTTATGGGCAAAGAAAAATAATTTACTGAACAAATTAGTCGGATTGAAATTCTTTAACGTTTACGGTCCAAATGAATTCCACAAAGCCGATATGAGAAGCGTCGTTCATAAAGCATACGGACAAATAAAAGAAACCGGCAAAGTTAATTTGTTCAAATCTTATAAGAAAGATTATGAAGATGGCGAGCAGATGCGCGACTTTATTTATGTTAAGGATGCTGTTGATATGACTCTTTTCTTCCTTGAGAATAAAGACAAGAACGGAATTTTTAACATTGGAACAGGAAATGCCAGGACTTGGAATGATTTAGTGACAATTCTTTTCAAGTCTCTTAACAAGCAGGTAAACGTGGAATATATTGAAATGCCGGAATCTATAAGAGATAAGTACCAGTACTTTACGCAGGCAAACCTGCACAAACTTTTTGAGGCGGGATATGACCAACCGATCACTTCTCTTGAAGACGGTATAAATGATTATGTAAAGAATTATCTTATCCAGGAAAAATATTTGGGAACGTAATTCAATTGTTGCATCAGGTTAAACTGTGTATTACAATTCTAATTCAGTCTTACTTTGAGGATTTATGAAGTTAGCTACATTATGTTATGTTAAACATGACGGAAAAACATTAATGATTCATCGTGTAAAGAAACAAAATGATTACCATGAAGGAAAATGGAACGGACTTGGCGGTAAATTTGAGCCGGGTGAAACTCCTGAGGAATGTGCCATAAGAGAAGTTAAGGAAGAATCCGGTTTAACTATTTTTTCTCCAAAACTTCATGGACTGCTAACATTTCCAATGTTTGATGGTGTTGATGACTGGTATGTGTTTGTTTATACTATAAATGAATTTGAGGGAGAACTGATTGATTCCGATGAGGGAAATCTTGCCTGGATACCAAATGATGAGCTTACAAAATTAAATCTCTGGGAAGGGGACCAGATATTTTTACCCTGGCTCTTCCAGGATAAATTCTTCAGCGCAAAATTCAATTATGAAAACGGCAAGTTTAAAGATTACGAGGTGGTTTTCTATTAATACTCTTGTCCCTTTAGTTGAAGATTAAGAATAAGAGCAAGAGTAAGAGTGAAATTCTTTAAGCTAGTCTTTTCTTTAAAAAATCACTTATCGCTTTATTTACTGCTTCAGGATTTTCAACAGGGGCCATATGTCCCGCTTCAGGAATTATCACAAGTTCCGAATCCTTGATTTTGTTATGAATGTCTTTCATTACTAAAGGAGGCGTAAGTTTATCGTGCTCGCCACAGATAATTAAAGTTGGGATCATAATCTTTTCCAGAAAAGAAGTTGTGTCTGTTCTGCTTAACATTGCCAGCATACATCCTTTAACTCCTGCGGGATCATAAGTAATTGCCCGATTTAGTATTTCCTCATAAAGCCATTTTCTTTCTTTTAATGTTGAATCGGCAAAGGTGTTTGGAATAGTAGCCTCGCAGAATTTTTGTAGACCTTCAATATTAATCTGCTTAATGCCGTTTGCTCTTTTTAGTTTTGCCGTATCGTCATCGGGGAAAGATTTTGTATCGCAAAGAATTAATCCGCCAAGTTTTTCCTGTGCTCTTTCCACTGCACGAAGAGAGATATAACCGCCCATAGAAAGACCGCAAAGGACAGGCTTATCTAATTTAAACTCATTTACGATCCAGAGAAGGTCATCAACCAAAGTTTCCATAGTAAATTGTCTGTCTCCACCGGGAGATTTTCCCAGTCCCCGGATATCATAAGAGATGCAATAGTGCGAATTTTGCAGAAATTCGACTTGTTTGCTCCACATTAAATGATCATAGGGAAATCCATGAACAAATATAACCGGAGAATTTTTTTTACTCCCGGACTCGACAATTAACAAATTATTCTCTAATTTCACGGTAGCCTCTGAGCAAATTTTGTAAAAAATATTTTATCCACTCACAAGGTGGATTTTTAGTCTATATAATCGTATCCGTCACTTGTGATACTTTAATATAAAACTTAAGCAACTAAATCTAAAAACCAAAAAGTTTTACCGGTTCTGCCGGTAATGGAAATAATCTATTACCAAAGCTGCTTATGAAAAAACTGTTACTATTAATATTTCTTGGAACGATTATCTATGCTCAGCAGCTTAGGTTAACTAACGATACCCTTTCGGTAAAAAATTCATTTTCAAATAACCAGTTCCTGGTTAAAGACGCCAAATCAAAATTACACTTTGTCTATACTTCTCAGGCAAACCAGTCCAATCGTTCTAAAGATATTTTTTACGCGGAAGAAACCGCAGATTCATTTAATGTTATTAATATTACGAATGATAATGAAGAGGATAACTATCCTTCGTTAAGTCTTGATAAAGATGGAAACTCTCATATTGTTTTTCTTTGCCGGGATACTCTGAATGTTTTTCAAATAAAATATACAAATAACATCCGCAGAAATTTTTCCAGTCCTGTTTTCCTTACAGACGATAATGTTAATAAAGCCAACCCGATAAGCATTATTAGTCCGGATAGTATTCTTCATATTGTATATTTTACCTATTCTTACCAGAAAAACGAAATAAACTATGTTGCATATAATCTTAAAGATTTTACCATAACTAAACCGGTTGTTTTAAGTGAAGGAGAAACTAAAGGTGGTAATGAAGCTTCCTTTGCTTTGGATAAGAAAGGGAAATTATACCTGGTATTAAAAACCGGCCCTGCTTCCGGCGGTAATCTGAAATGTTTTACTATTACAAAAGGTAAACTACGGGAAGTATTGCTTGATGTTGAAGAGCAGGTGGTGCATCCTAAAGTTGTAGTTGATAGGTTTAATACTGTTAATATTGTTTACAAAAACACAGTTGATAACAGGCTTTATATTATTAATAATATCAGCGGATATTTTGGTGAACCGGTTGCTGTAACTCCTGAAAATCAAAATCCGGTTGGCTTTAATAACTTTGCCGTTGATGATGTTGGCAGGTTTTATTTTGTTTACCAGGCAAGTGATTCTTCCGAAGAAAAGAAAGATGTTTCATTCTACCTTGTTCATGGAAGCATAAAGAAATTTTCTGATCCGATAAAAATTAAAGAGTTACCTAATACAGGATTTGCAGGCAACCAGGCAAGTATTTCCGCCTGCGGCAACGGACAAATTTCTATACTTATTTCCCAGGTTGACATCAGGGATTTTAAAGCTGTCTCAGATCTCATTTTAAAACGTGGACAAATATTTGGTAACCCAATGATTGAAGTCCAATCCGAAAATTTAACTTTCCCCGAGACAGCGGTTGGAGACACTTCGTATACAAAACTTGATTTTCATAACAGCGGTTCAGCGCTTCTGAAAGTTTACCCTACTAAATTATACAACCGGCATTTTAATATTACTTTAAGCGATACAATTTATATAAAACCGGATTCTGTAAAACCGGTTTGGGTAAGCTTTACTCCAACAGATTCAACAACGTTTAATGCTTCAGTAAAATATTTTTCTAATGCGGTTAATTCAAAATCAGTAAATATATCTTTAACAGGAAAAGGAGTTTATCTGCCAAAGCTTTCTTCACCTAAAGATACTTTATTCCTTGTTGATGAAAACGGTTTTAGTTATTCACTGGTTTTTATGAATGATGGTTTTGTGCCGCTCAAAATCGATTCGATTAAATCAGGTAAGAATTTTCCAGTAACAGCATCTGTTGATTCTGTCACTATAAATTCCAATGAATCCATTGTTGTGTTTTTTGAACTTAGCAGTACATTTACCGAATTTGATGAATACTTTTCCGACTCGATATTTGTTTATTCAAATGATCCTAGAAATCCGGTGAAAAAATTTGTTGTGCAGGGGAAACAATATGAGATTATTACCGGAAGCAGAGAGAAACAGTATAACGATCAATACCAGTTAAATCAGAATTATCCCAACCCATTTAATCCTTCAACAACAATATCATTTACAATTAACTCTACGGCTTATGTTAAGCTTGGTGTATTTGATGCGCTTGCAAGACAAATTGCAAAACTGGTAGATGAGACATTACCTGCAGGTACACATAACGTTACCTTTAACGGTGAGAACCTGTCAACCGGGGTTTATTACTATAAGCTTCAGGTTAAAAACCAGGAAAAGTCGCAGCCGGATTTTATTGACGTAAAGAAAATGATTCTTGTTAAATAAATCTGATCCTAAATCCTCGATCTAAGTTAGAAGTTTTTTATCCTGTTTTTTCCTTATTTTGAATTAAAGAAAAGATAAGAACATGAAGATAATCTTATTCATATTGATACCGCTTCTTGTTTTCTATGGACAAACAAAAACTTCAGACACACTTGTGGTTAAAAGGAAAGCTATAATTTTTTTCAAACCATCTCCGGTTGAGTATGAATTACTTCAGCAAAAAGATAGTCTTGCTATTAATAATACAATAAATGATTTCAATCATTATTCAAACCTGGCTATATCATTCCTCCGTAAGAAGGGAATTAAGTATTATATAACGGACAAAGATTTTATCTTAGTTTTTTATAATAATGGAGAAGATTCATTTTTATTTGAAAGGAAAAGGGAGAAAGATTTTATAGGAGTAATTCTTACGGATATAAATAAAGAGCCGCTTATTAAAAGCGGCATTGTAACTGATGTAGAACTCTTTTCCCTGATGGACGATTATTACCCGGATAAATAATTCATAGTGCTAAAACGAAGAAGCAATCCATCCGAAATTAATTAATGATAATTTAATATACTTCCGCCAATAAACTCGCGGAGAACTGAATCACCGGGTACTGGCGAATCATCGGAAACAGGGATTATATTTTCCAAAACTTTTTTTACTCTTGAAGCTCTCGTGTATGCATCCTCCCGAAGCGGATCATCTTTGTACTTTTTCTCCCATGCAGCAAAATTATCTTTAAACTTTGCCGCATACAATGGCACTTCATACGGCATCGAAGTATTGACAATATAATCTGCTGAGTTGCAATAAGGCAGTATATTTCTCTTTTCAGAAGAACGGACGTAGTGCCAGTGTAACAAAGTTTGTTCAGGGTTATAAGCGCGGTGAACAGAATCCCGCAGCATCCTTCTTATAAGGCGTAAGTCAGTCCAGCGTATATAATTTCCATCTTTATCTTTCATCTGAAGCAGGGGTTCGAGATATAACTTGAATTTCTGTTCGTACGGAATTTCCCTGCTGAAATCCGGGTGAAGACCATGAAGACTATCGAGAAGCAGTACTTCATTCTCTTTCAGTTTCATTGAAGTTCTGTCCAGATACCGTTTGCCTTCTTTAAAGTCGTAATAGGGAATCTTTACTTCTTCACCATCGGCTAATCTTTTTAAGTGATCATTAATCATATCAAGGTCAAGCGCCTGGGGAGTTTCGAAATCATAATCACCAAATTCGTCTTTCGGATGAAATTCAAGATCAAAGAAATAATTATCAACAACCAGGGGTACGAAACTCATTCCCATTTTTTTTAATCTCATTTCAAGTTTCATTGTGGTTGTAGTTTTACCTGAAGAGGAGGGTCCGCTTACCATAACCATCTTAAGCTGCTGACCTCTTTCTTTTATTAATTCGGCGGCAGTATCAATTTGTGTTTCGTATGCTGATTCAGCTTCGTGAACGATATGAGGAAATTCATCATTCTTTATTCGTTCATTTAGTAATTCAAATGTATTTAACTTATGAGAAGCTGCCCAGTCAAGCGAGCTCCACACTTTTGCCCAGGGGATATATTCCGATGGTTTTGAAAAGTGTTTTGAATCTGCCTGTCTTCTTCTTGCAGCTTCTTCCCTGTAAAGAATGAATTCCTTGGCTACCTTTGCATGACCGTTTTCAATTAAAACCTTTTCAACAAGATCCTGTATTTCTTCAACGTGCGGTTTATAGTTTTCTTCAAACGTCTCTTCCATTAAGGCAATTACTTTTTCGGCTAATTCAGCGGATTTTTCTTTATCGCGGCCACCGACTGCTACAGCAGCCCTGTAAATTACATTTGAAATTCTGTCTGGGTTGAATGGAACCACTGAACCGCTTCTTTTAATTACAAATTTAAACTTGCCCATAATCATTCCTTTTTCAGTGAAAAACTATTTAGTTTATAGCAAAATTTAACATCTTAAGAAATTATTTCAAATTATAAATGCTCCTTAGAAGCTTTATTAAACAGAAAAGTTGCTATATTTTCCGGCAAAGTATTCACTTGAACGGTCTATTTAAAGTCATATTGCTTTTTCGATAATATAAAGAGAATTATAAATCAAGAAGTATAAACATGAAGAAAATAATTTCTGGCTTGTCAATTTTATTCTTCTCCTGTGTTGCGTCGCTTTTTAGCCAGGAAAGCATAGATGACCTTGAAGACCTGCTTTCCGTTAAAATTAGCAGTGCTGCAAAATACTGGCAAACAATTAACGAAGCGCCGGCAGCAGCAACAATAATTACTTCAAGAGAAATTGAAGCCTATGGTTATAAAACCATTTCCGATGTTTTAAATTCTGTCAGAGGTTTCTACTTAAGCGATGACAGAAACTACACCTATCTTGGAGTGCGTGGCTTTAGCAGACCTACAGATTATATTAACAGGATTTTATTCCTTTTGAATGGTCATACGATAAATGAAGTAATTTATGGCTCAGCATTTATTGGTAACGATTTTGCAATTGATATCAACTCGGTGGAGAGAATAGAAATTGTCCGGGGACCATCCTCTGTTTTATACGGCACTTCTGCAATGCTTGCAATAGTAAATATTGTGACAAAGGAAATTAAAGAGGATATCAATATAGTCTCCGGTTCAATCGGCAGTTATAATAATTATCAGGCGACGTTTACTTTAGGGAAAAAATTCGGAACGGATGTTTCAATACTATTTTCCGGAAAAGCAGGGGATATAAAAGGGCAAACACTTTTTTATGAAGAGTACAATACTGACTCAACAAATAATGGAATTGCCGAAAACCTTGATTGGGAAAAATTCTTTGGATTTAATCTCCAGGCGAAATATGACAAGGTTTCTCTTAACGGATTCTTTTCTTCAAGAAAAAAAGCCGTACCAACCGCTGCATATGAAACTGTCTTTAATGATCCTTCTACCTTTACGCTTGACAGGATTGGATTATTAGATATTAAGTATGACAACAGAATAACAGCTGATAAAAATATTATGGCCAGAGTATTTTATGATTATACTTTTTATAGGGGTGACTGGCCCTTTGAATTAGTACAAAAGGATAAGGTGAATGGCATTTCATACGGAGTTGAAACTCAATTCATCTGGGATGCCGTAGAAAATTACAGGTTGGTAACAGGACTTGAATACAGAAAAATTATTAAAGCGGAATATTTAAACTGGGGTGAGTCAACGGAATATTTTAATGGAAATTTTCCCTATTCTGTTTTCGGGGTTTTTCTTAACAACGAATACCAGCCGGTGGAAGCTATACGCCTGAACCTTGGTTTGCGTTTGGATAATTACTCCAACATTGGTACGATGGTAACACCAAGAGTGTCGGTTATATATTACCCTTTCAATACAAGCACGGTAAAATTATTATATGGTCAGGCTTACAGAGCACCGAATGTGTATGAGTATAATTTTATGGATCCTGTCGGAGGTTTTCTTGGGAACGATGATTTGAAAGCCGAGAAAATTAATAATATTGAATTATGCTGGGAGGAACGGGTAAGCAAATCTCTTTTTGCTACAATTTCACTTTATAATTTTCAGATGTCTGATATAATTGAACAGGAATTTAATACGGCAGACTCTGCCTACAGATTTGAAAATACCGGAAGAATAAAAGTGCAGGGTGCAGAAATTCAATTTGATTATCGTTTGCAAAACGGGTTTACTTCCTATTTTAGTTACTCTCTGCAGAAAGCAAAAGATAACGAGGATAATTCAGATGTCTCAAATTCACCACGTCATCTTTTCAAGTTCGGTGTTGTACTTCCGGTAATTACAAATCTTTCGGTTGCAACAAATATTAATTATGAAACTGAAAGGCTTACTGTTTATAATACAAGAACGAAAAATTTTTTGCTTGTGAATGCAAACCTGCATTTATCAAAGATTGCAAATTTGTTTGATGTTTCTGCAGAAGTAAATAACCTTTTAAACATTACATATAAACATCCGGGAGGATATGAACATTTACAACCCGCAATTACCCAGAACGGAAGAAATTTTGATTTTACATTACGAATGAATTTTTAAATTGTGGTCACTATTGCCTTATGAGAACAAAATCATTTAGAAAATATCTACTTCTGTTTACCATGAATCTTATTCTTTGTAATGTAATATTGCATGCTCAGCAAATGCCGGTTACAATTGAATCGCAGGTGCCTTTGTTTCTGAAGATCTTAAGCTTTGACAGAAACCTGAAAGTTAAGTCCGGGAATAAACTGACTATCGTAATACTTTACCAGGATAAATACCGTGCGTCAAAATTAGCGATGAATGAATTTATGGATTTGATAAAAGATAATGATGATTTTCATGTCAACAATCACCCCGTAAAAGCTATTCCGGTTGAACTTGGTGATCTTAATGATTCAAGAACAATCTCCATTCTGAAAGACGCAGATGTTTTTTACATTACTCCGGTTAGAGCTTTTGATATTCACGATATTACAAGAATTAGCCGTAGCAGGAAGATTA